>JADFLZ010000169.1 GCA_022564135.1 Candidatus Zixiibacteriota bacterium | reverse complement strand
GGTCTTTAGCTAAAAGAGGTAGAAAAACCTACCTCCAAGGATAATGAAGTACTGGTAAAAGTTCATGCGGCATCCGTAAATGCATGGGACTGGGATCTCTTGAGAGGCAGGCCGTTCTTGGCCCGCCTAACGATTGGGTTGCTCAAACCAAAAAAGAAGATACTCGGATGTGACATAGCGGGGCGGGTTGAAGCGGTTGGCAGAAACGTAAAGCAGTTTCAGCCAGGTGATGAGGTTTTCGGGGGAAACGGTGTGGGGGGATTTGCCGAGTATGTGTGTCTTACTGAAAACAGCTTAGCGCTGAAACCGGCCAATATATCATTTGAGGAAGCGGCAGCCGTACCTGTAGCGGCATTGACCGCCCTGCAGGGTCTTCGCGATTACGGACAGATTCAGCCTGAGCAAAAGGTTTTGATTAATGGTGCGGGGGGTGGTGTGGGCACGTTTGCAGTGCAGATTGCTAAATCATTTGGGGCTCAAGTGACTGGCGTGTGCAGCACCATGAAATTAGACATGGTGCGCTCGATTGGGGCAGACCAGGTCATTGATTACACGGGGGAAGATTTCACTCAAAATAGGCAGCGCTATGACCTGATTCTTGATGCTGCAGCATATCGTTCGATTTCAGATTACAAGCGTGCCTTAAGTCCCAAGGGAATTTATGTTTTAGTCGGAGGTTCCATGGCTCTTATGTTCCGAGTTATGTTAGTAGGACCATGGCTATCAATGACCGGGAGTAAGAAAATGAGAACCGTGATGGCGAAAATAAACAAAAAGGATTTGGCTTTAATGAAAGAGCTTCTTGAAGCCGGTAAAGTAATACCTGTTATAGATAGACGTTATTCGTTAAGTGAGGTTCCCGAAGCTATCGAGTATCTTGAAGAAGGTCACGCTCAAGGAAAAATCGTCATAACTGTGCAAGGTCAATAGGTCTTCTGTATATCCCACTTTTATGTCAGACAAGTTTTAGACAGGGGGTGGCGTCTATGTTAAACTCGTCGGGGCCATTTTTTTGATAGCGGTAGTAGCCTGCCGCAGCAATCATAGCGGCGTTATCAGTGCAGAGTTTTATGTCCGGATAAAAGAGCCGCCCGCCCGATTTTGACAACTTCTCCTGCATCATTGAACGCAGCCGGCTGTTGGCGGCAACCCCGCCTGATAAAGCAACATCAGATATATTCTTTTGCTCAGCGGCTAAAACGGTTTTATTTACCAGAACTTCTACGGCCGCTTCTTGAAACGAGGCGGCAATATCCGCTTTCTGATTTTCACGTTCAGTTTCGTTTAGCTTTTTTAAATACAAAGCGACTGCGGTCTTTAAGCCGGAATAAGAAAACTCAAAGCTCTTTTCTAATCTTAGCGCTCTGGGGAATTTAACAAAACTCGGGTTACCGCTCCCAGCCAGCTTATCAAGTTTGGCGCCGCCGGGATAGCCCAGCCCTAATAGCTTGGCTACTTTGTCAAAGGCTTCGCCCACTGCATCATCTTTGGTAGCCCCCAGCAGCTGGTACTCGCCAAAATCTGTGACTTCAACCAGCATGGTATGACCGCCCGATACTATCAGGGCCAGGTGATGCCGCTTTAGTTCTTTATGTTCTAAAAGATTGGAGACCAGATGTCCCTCCAGATGATTAACCGCCACAAAAGGGATGTCCCTGGCAAAAGCCAGCCCTTTGGCAAAAGTCAGACCAACTAAAAGCGGACCTATTAGTCCCGGGCCGTTAGTCGCTGCGATCAGGTCAATTTTATCCAGATCTACTGCTGCTTCTTTTAGCGCCTTTTCATAAACCGGCAGGATAGTTTTTAAGTGCTGCCGGCTGGCGATTTCCGGTACAACGCCGCCAAATTTTGAATGGATTGATTGCGATGATATAATATTGGCCAGCACTTCCTGTCCATCTCGTACAACGGCTGCGGCTGTTTCATCGCAGGACGTCTCTATTCCCAGAGTCAGCATTTTTATTTTACGAATATTCTGACGCTTAAAACAGAAGAGCGCTTTACCCTGAATCGGGGCGGGCAGGCGATGCTGATAACAGCACTATCTGCTCCGTTAAGTTTAGCGAAATCTACCGAGGCTACCAGGGCGTTTTTGTTAAGCAGATTAATTTCTTTGGGGGGGCCGGTCATTTCTATATCAACGCTGAGAGGGTCAATGCTGACACTTTTGCCCGAGGGGCTGTTGTAAATCAGAATCGGCACATTTTCAAAAAGACGTGTCTGAACCGGAACTATTTCAATGTTAACTTCAATTGAGTCCGGCTCCAGAGTCAGTCCGTAGGCTTCGGGATAAATAACCGCCAGCGTTAATGAAAGATTGTTACGCAGGCCGCTTACTTCTTTCTGTTCCGTTGTCAGAGATTTGATTGAGCGCAGCACCGAGCGAGCGCCCGACACTTTTATTTTTGACGGCAGCGGTGTCTGAATCTCTTTTACAGTATAACCTTCATCTGGCGTTATGATAATATTCGGGGTGATTTCCTTTTCCTGTTGATCAAAATAATCCACGTTCAACAGGAATGAATTAGGGGATAAAATTTCGTCCATCGACAAATCCGTACGGGGGTCAATCAGAGAGGTGTTTGAGGTGTTCAGGTCAATATTATATCTGCCCGGCCGGTATTGAGTGGCGTTAATCCGCAGACCCGAGGCGCGCCATTTGTTTCTTAAGAGCTGTTTACCCGAAGCTGTTACCAGTATGGTCAATGATTCCGGCGGATTTTCTGCCAGCGCCAGATTTTCGGCCAGCATTATTTCGTTTATGGGCAGAGTTAACTGGTGATTATAGGTTTTTTCAGTAGCCACATGAAACCACAAAAGCAGCCCCATCAAAACAGCACCAGTTCTTAGCCATATATTAGTCATCGATTTTCTCATCTTGAGTTATTCATCCGGCTTATACTAATATATCGATGTTATCGAAGCAATTCTGAAACTATACGGAAATAAAAAAGCAGCCTAATCGACCCGGCTGGGATTATTCCATAAAAAGCGGGTCAGTCCTCTGTCAGAGCCAATCCAGAGATAATCCCCTTCGAGCTTCAGATCAAAAATATAGGATGAGGGCAGGCCGTCATCGGTAGTGAATTCTCTGGTGTACGGCTTGGGGTTATCGTGAAATAGCATGGTAAAACCGAGACCTGAAGAGGCTACGGCAATAGTATCATTGACAGCCAGGGCACGGTAGTTACGGTCAATCGTCAGTGCCCGGTACGGCTCTGTCTGGCCTGTTTTAAGATTCAGCTTAAGCAGACCTTCGCTTGAGGCCAGCCACAAAAATTCCTGCCAGCGTTCGATGGCCAGGCACTGGCTGAAAATAATCAGATGCGGGTCCTGAAACCGCTGAAGTTTGCCGCTGGTGAAAAACCAGCGGTAGGCACCCTGGCTGGCTGCAATCCATAAAGTTGTATCAACCAGTTCAAGGTCATAAATTATTTGCCCGAATAATTCTGCCGGTCCGCTGACTCTTCCTGTATCAGTCAGAGGCAGGATCAGGTTCAGGCCGCTGGCCGTACCGGCAAAAATTGAGTCACCTCTGATTGCCAGCGACAGCACATTTTCATCAGTCAGACCATCACTTCTTTTGAGCCGGTCGACAGGCAGCAGGGTCTGCCGGTCAAAGACTATAATTCCCAGCTCGCTGCCGGCAAATACAAAATTTTGATTTGAGGCCAGACAGTTAATATCCAGGGCAGGGAAATCGCGTGAGAGGCCCGACTCAATATGTTCAAATTCATTATACTCCGGATCAAATATAGTTATACCGCTGCGGTAATTATCAATTATTGCTCCGGCCAGCCAGAGGAACTCTTCGTCCCTCAAAATTGCGTTGACCCGGTTTTGAATCAGACCATAGGGCAGTAAATCTATGTGGCCGCTAGTGCTCAGGGCAGTAGCCGCCCCGTGTCCCCAGGTACCAATCCAAAGGGTGCCGGTAGCGTCTTCAATCGTATTATTGAAGCTGTAATACCTGCCAGCGTCATCGACCAGCCGCCCGTCGTTTAAATAATTAAACCCTTTGGGGGCAAACATTATCTTGGGAGGCGGAACCACTTTTTGCTCTGTCTGCAGCCGGGGCAGCTGGCTAATCTGGTACCAGCGCTCTACCAGAGAATCGTACTTAAATAATTCTGTTGAGGACTCAACGTAGATATCCTGTCCGAAGTGGTCCGCCCAGACCCGCCGGATATCTCGGTCGTCTATTCCATACTTGCCGGTCAGCGGCTGTTCCCAGCTTTCTGAAAACTTATTGTAAACTATCAGGCCGCCGGTAGTGGCAAAAAAGACACGATCATTGGTGCTGGCAATATCTACAATAAAGCTAAAATCCGAAAAAGTGACCGTTTGACCTTTTGGATTGAAAGCAAAGACTTGAGAAAGCAATAACTGAGAAAGCAGTAATTGAGAAAACAGTAATAGTGAGACAAAAATATAGCCCTTAGCCAAAATCGCAGGCACAGCCATTTTTGAACTGTTAAGTTTTGTCTGTTTCAGTCTCTCGTCCATTTCTGGTTAGTTAATTCAAAATGGTGAACTAACTAGAGACAGTCAAGAAAGAGAACGATTTTCTGCCTGATCGAAATGACAAAAATCGAAAAGTTATTTAATTTTGAATCTGTAGAAACCTTTATTGGGATAGTCTTTGCCTAATTCGTAAATCTGGTCTGCTGTCAGCCAGGGATTATCGCGGTCGCCGTTGAACAGAGGAATATGAAAATCGCACGGTTTTTTGCAGCCGGTCGCTACGGCATACAGATTATCTTTCTTTTTACCAACCAGCATATGCATTACCACAAAAACCTCGCCTTTGGTGCTGTTTTCGTTGTAGGCTACTAATATATCACCGGGCATCAGCTTTGAAGGCGCCACCGAATCACAGTTGTAGGTCAGACTCTCGAAGTTACTGCTGTGCATACAGGTTTTCATAAATGTGTAATAAGTATTGAGGGTAGTGTCTCTGGGAGGCACCTCGCGATATTTGACTGTCTTGCGAGGCCCATAGACAACTTCGTTAAAAAGCCATTTGGTGTATTTGAGCCTGTCTCCGTTTATCGGCGCTATTTCGAGTTCAAATTCGCGGTTGTTATCATGAAGGTACTCCGCCAGAATTCTGATAGGAATGCCTTTGTTCGTAAAAGCCAGGCCTTGATGAGGTAGATGAACCGGCCGGGAAATCTCTGTCTTCTCAAATTCTTTGGCGCCCTTCCAGTTTCCTACCGGCAGGTGTTTGTGCCATAGCGGGAAATTTGCCACATAGTTCTGGAAAGGGGAGAGCTTAATAGAATCAGCATGTTGGTAACCATCAGGCAAAATGAACTCTGAGTCAAAGGTAAAGATGGTATCTTCCATAGTGATGAAATCGTAATTCTGTCGGTAGTGGTAGTTGATACCAGTAGTGTCGTTTTCAGGCTCTGAAGCCACTAAAGAAACAGCCGGTATTGTTAAAGCGACAATGAATCTCAAGAAGTTTGTCATGTTTTGCACAAATACTTTTACTCCCTCAGGCGTTGTTTTCTCCCAAAAATATCGACCAAATATAAGGACTCGTAACTAAACTTGTAAATAAGTTTGTTGAAATGTAATTTTGAACAGTGCCCATTAGTGGCCAAGCAATAGTTAAAAAGGA
>JADFLZ010000168.1 GCA_022564135.1 Candidatus Zixiibacteriota bacterium | reverse complement strand
AAAATATCAAAGAGAAAAATCCTGAAATGCCGGTAGTCATTATTTCAGGTTATTCCGCAAGCCAGATTGGGTCCGACCCCGACTGCCCCAAACCGGACGGCTTTCTTAGTAAGCCCTTTCTGATGACAGACATTGAGCTCCTGCTTGAGAAGTTACTCTAAATTCTCCGCTTACTTCTTTTTCACTTTATCCTCAGACAAGACGCTGAAAAATTCGTTGAACGCAAATTCCTTCAGCTCACGTGAAAATGGTCCCAGCTCAAAAGAATCACTCGGTCCGTTTATAGTTTTACGAAAATAGACCGACTCGTCTTTACCATCACCTTTTAGCCGCACTCGCATAATTACCGAGGCTACAAAACCTTCACTAACTTTTTTTGTAACGACAGCTGCGTTGACATAGTAACCGTCATCTTTTTTTATAAATGAATATTCGACATTGAACTCCGGAACATTAAAATCATAAAGCCAGTGTGCGAAAAAATCAGTCAGTGACCCACCGTAATGTTTCTCGGCAAGTTTGATTATGTCGGCGTTAGTGAAAGTAGAATTGTTGCAGACCACTGAGAACTCTCTTAAGAAGCGCATGAATCCGGGCGTTGTATGTTTTTCGGTATCAAACATCAGCATGCGCAGCATATGCATCAACCAGACGCCTTTGTTACTGCTGAGTGTTCTGTTCAGTCTGCTGCCTATTGCCAGCGGTTTGTCCCAGCCTCTGGCAATAGCGTTCAGAAGAGTGTCGCGTCTGTTAAACAGATTTGAATAGTAGGAGCGGGCATTGCGATTGTGCTCAACAAATAAAAGCGACAGGTATTCTGGCAAAGCTCTGCCGACCCACGACTCGCGGTCGGACATTGGCCTCAGCCCTCCGCCAAACCATTGCTCGGCTACACCGTTACCCGCAAGCAAATCTATGCCGCCAAACGCTTCTTTCTCAGAAGTACAGACAACCTGCGGGGCAAAAATCAGTCCCGGCATACCGCGTCCAGCTTCAGGTGATACAAAAATTTCAAAGGTCGCATGAGGTGAACCGAACTTTGATGTCATATAGTTAAAGGCGTCTACTACCGCACCCTGGTGGGTATGGTCGGGGATAAAACAGGTAAAATTACGCTTGTTAATATAGCCCAGTCTGAGAAGATTCAGTTGAATGCCGATATCCGAATTGTACTTGACCGTATCCGTTCCCGAAACATATCCCTGAATATAAAAAGAGTTATAGAGGTGGTCGGGAACAGCCTCAAACGAATCTGTTTTTCTCCCTGACTTGGAAACAGCCAGTTTACCGGGCATGTAATAATTTGAGCCGGAGCGAACTTCAAATTCGAACGATACTTTTGACGCCGCCGGATTGTCTACATAGGGCAGGATGTTGTCAAAATTCTTACCCTTGTACCATAGCCTGAAATTCAGAGTGTCTCCTTTGTATTTGTATTCTGGCAGGATTACGCCTATGAATCGGAAATCTTTTCTTCGCTTATAATCTACTCTGGCGCCGTCAAAATAAATTGAATCTTCTCTGAGATAACGGTGCAAAAACAGGGAAACATATTTCAGGCTGTCACGATTGATAACAATTGAAATAGAACTTTCGGCAGCATCAAGCCTGGTGCCGTCGGAGCCGCCCATTTTAATTTTGCCATGTCGCTTAAGACTGGTAGTGGCGTAATTTAGATTTGAAATTTCGGCATTGTCATAAACGGCAGATTCCTGACGCTGCAAAACTGCTGCAGGAGTAATGGTAAAATCGCCGCCTTGAAATTCATAAGACAGCCGAAACTCTTCGGGCCGGTTAGGGTCAAAAGCCATCACGTAACGGTTAAAATCAATCCAGAAAAAACCGTCATCGGCCCGTTCATAGCATGAACGAAGAAGTTGAAAATAGTTGTCGTAATAATGCTGAATGACCGGACGGAAAAAAACTTCTCCCTGTCCCCGCTTGGCAATGTTATATATCTTCCAGTTGAGTTTAATCCGCTCGGCTTTATATTGCTCTTTTAATTTCGCATCCAGATTGTCACCAAAGCGAATAAAGCAGTATTCAAAACTTTCATTTACAACGCTGTCTCTGGCAATTGACCTCAAACTGTTTCGCTCTACATCAGACGGTATAGAAATACTGGCGCTGCCCTGCCCTGAAAAAATGGCCGTAGTCGGACGACCATTTACATATCTTAACAAATAAAAGGTGCCCTTTTCAAAAGTAAAAGTGGCCAGATCTTTGGAGTATACAAAGTTTTCAACTTCAATCACTTCGCAGGCAGTATTAAGCAGGTCAATGTTAAGCTGTTTATAGTCAGCCTTAAATTTTTTAAATTCGGACGAACCTGCAAAAGTGCTGACCGAAAGAACCAGCAAAACTGATATAGCAAAACAAACGATTCTTGTCATTATTTCTCCTAATATATTCAGACGTTCTTTATACGACGTTTTATGGCCGTCTTTATCAAATAAGTTATTGATCTATAAGCTCTCTAAGTAAAGCTATAAATTTCTTAAATTTCTGCTCTATTTCAATTTCTGCAGCTACATAGTTATACGAATCATGACCGCTCCAGATCTTGCTCAAGGCTTTATCTATCTTGAGTGCCTCTTCGATGCTATCTGTGCGAATGTCATCCTGAGCGTAAAACTTTTCTCCTAAAGTAGCTGCTGTCCCCAGCTGCATCACTGCTGAATATCTACGGTATTCACGCTCAAAAGTTGTACCAATCAAATTGATTGATTCCGGATGAAAGGCAAAAGCGTCAAGAGTCCCCCGGTCTGTAATAAACGGCCTTTCTCCCAGCTTACTTTCACGTTTGGTTTGTGCTTCATAAATACGCCGGTGAAAGTCTTCGGGATTATCTCTGCCGCTGCTGTTTTCTCCAAGTAGCTTTCTGGCCAGCTCTTCAAAAAATGTGAATTGACTAAATTCGGGCATTGCTTTTAGCCGTTCAATAAATTCTGTCTTGGCAGAGGCCGGAGCGCCCGTTATTACTATTTGAGAAATTTTCATATTATTTAGCCTTAAAGCATATCGCTATCTGCTCCACAGGTCAAGACGACTTAAAATGATATATGACTTAATCGCAGTTTTTGCTATACTTGTTGTGCAAGCTTCGAATTAAAAAAAAGGAGATTCTCTTTGGCCTTGGATATACCGAAAATACAGAGCTATCTAAGAGAGCACAATCTTGATGGCTGGCTCTTAGCAGACTTTCATGGCTATAACAGAATCGCTATGAATTTCTTAAACGTTACCGGTCATATTACCCGCCGGATGTTTTATCTTATACCAGCAGACGGCGAACCCATCTGTCTGGTTAATCCAATCGAAGGAAACTTATATAAACATCTTCCCGGCCAGCTCCGGCCTTGTTTTGGCTACAAGAAAGTTGAAGCCGCTCTGGCAGAAATCTTAAAAGGGAAAAAGAGAATAGCCATGGAATACTCGCCGTTGGGCCGGCTGCCCTATATCGGCATGGTAGATGCCGGCACTATCGAAATGGTTTCAGAGCATGTTGCTGAAATTGTTTCATCGGCGGATATTTTTGCCGAATTTGAAGCTCGTCTGTCGGTTGAGCAGATAGCGCTTCACAAGCAGGCTGCCGAAAAAGTTCTTTTAATTAAAAATCAGGCTTTTGAGTTTGTAACAGAGTCGCTTAAATGCAAAAATTCTATAACAGAATATGACATTGTCCGGTTCGTCTTAAGAAAATTTGAGGAAAACAATATGGAGACCGACCATGCTCCGATCTGCGGTGTTGACGGTAACGCCGGCAATCCTCATTATGAAGCTATAAAAGGAGAATCGGCCGAAATAAAATATGGTCAGCTTTTATTGCTGGACCTTTGGGCAAAGCTGAAAAAACCGAAGGCTGTTTTTGCTGATATTACCTGGATGGCTTTTTGTGGCAAAAAAGAAGAAATCCCCCAGAGGCTCAGCGATATTTTTTCAACAGTTGCTCAAGCCAGAGATGCGGCGGTTGAATGTCTCAAAAGTAATTTCGGCAAAAAACCGCTCTACGGCGCCGATGCCGATGATGCCTGCCGGAATGTTATAAGCCAAACTCAGTATGCCAGGAACTTCACCCATCGCACCGGGCATTCTATCGGTATTGATATCCATGGAGTTGGCCCAAATATTGATAACCTTGAAACCGAAGACAGAAGAATCCTGCAGAGCGGCCATCTATTTTCAATCGAGCCCGGAATTTATCTGGATGATTGTGGCTTTCGTACTGAGATTGATCTGCTAATGACCGAAAATGGCCCGGAAATTACTACTTTACCCCTTCAGACAGAAATAACCGCCTTGTTTTAGGCTGGCAAGCAGCCGCTCAATTATAACCTATAACCCCCGGCTCAAATTCCAGAGAATTTTCTGCGGTAATGTTTTCAGGGCGTTAAAGCCATTATCTAAATAACCTTGCCATTTAACAGCGTATTCATCAAAAAGGCCGTTGCCTGTAATCTCAAACATCACTTTCAGCTGCTCAATATGCATCTTGTGATATGGTATTGTAGCCGGATTTTTGATGCCGTCCCCTATTTGATAAAGTGACCAGTAACCGTTATCATATTTTGGTAGAAGCTGTGACAGAGATTGTAAACCGCCCTGCCATAATTCTCTGGCCTGCCGGTCATCAGTTAATCTGACCAGGTCCAATAATCCCCAGAGAGCATAGATAAAGCCGTTTAAGACCTGATAATTTTTCACAGCCGGGTATTCTTCATAGAAAACAATATCACCTAACTGTCTTCGCACGCCATTATTTGAGACATCGACAAAGAATGGCTTCAAAGCTGTGGTGGCCGCATCAACATATTTGGACTCTTTGCTGACCAAAAACGCCCGGACCAAAACAGAAATTCCTTTTCCCTGGGTTATGGCCGATAAAAAACCGGCCTCAAGCTCAAATTTGGGCATGGCAAAGGGGTTTTGCCAGCCGCCATCGGCTTTTTGAAACTGACAAAGCCAGTCAGCGACCCTGATAAGATTGTCACGGCTGCTTTCTTTTTTTGTCTGACGATAAATTTCGCAATTACCCAGGGCGTATAAAGAAATCATAACCGGGTGAACCGCAAATTTCCCCTGAAAGCTATATAGCGGAATTTGATTTTCGTTAAATGTGCCGGAAAATTCAGCCCGGCCGGACATATCAAGGTAATAAGCCAGCTGGTCATCGGCTTGATAATTGGCCTTGGCCTCAGCATGGTAGTAGTTTTTCGACTTATAGCCAAAATATTCAAATAAATTGGCAGCTTTTTCACCCATTAATGACATGTTCATTGACAATAACAATATAGGGCGCTTCTGTCTCAATCGTTAAACCTTTTTGAAATTGCCCAATCATCTCCCGAATATAGCAATAAAAGCGTATATTGCCTTGACGAAAGCCTGCCTATTTGTATATTGGGTGGCTTGTAAGAAAGGTATTATAGATGAAAAGAACATTTCAGCCATCGAACCGTAAAAAACTGAATGACCACGGATTTAGAAAAAGAATGGCCACCACAGGCGGACGTAATGTCCTGGCCCGCAGGCGCGCTAAAAAAAGGAAAAGATTGACCGTTAAAGTTGCCGGAAACAAATAGACTCTCCAGAAGTGAAAGCCTGAAAAGCCGCCTTGAAATATCACGGCTTTTGAAAGGCGGGCAGCGCTATTCG
>JADFLZ010000167.1 GCA_022564135.1 Candidatus Zixiibacteriota bacterium | reverse complement strand
TAGATTCACTCAAGGCTCGGCAACTTCGGACATAGTCACTTTCGAAGATATAAAAGTCGGCATAACCTTGAAAGTAACCCCGCGCATTAATGGCGACGGGGAAATTACCATGGATGTCTTCCCCACAGTACAGAACATATTAAGTTTTGTGGGCACGGCTGAAAATCAAAAACCGATTAAGAGTTCCCGTTCAATCCGCACCAGGGTGACCGTAAAAAGCGGTGAGACTCTGGTACTGGGCGGTTTACTCAGCGAAAACGAATCAGAGGTCGTAAGAAAAGTGCCATTTTTGAGCTCCATTCCGCTGCTGGGTAAGTGGCTCTTTACTCATACATCCAAAGAGCGCACCAAGACTGATCTGATTATTTTTATTACCCCGACAATTGTAAATTAGAGCAAATTAGCGAGCTGCCATTTGCGCGCCCGGCTGACCAATAGAAGAACGGCCAGCACTAACAGGCCGATATCAAGATTCAATTGATCCCAGGCCGGACCGACCGCCGAAGAAGCCGCCTTAAAACATCCGCAATCAATATCAAGTCCGCGATAAATTGTTGATGCCAGAGCAGCAATGAAAACAACCAGCATGATATTTATCCATAAAATTGCGCCCCGGTAATAGGCGCCGACAAGTAAAGCGATACCAGTTAGGAGTTCGAGCCAGGGCAAGACCAAGGCAACTATGTTAATAGTTGCCGTCGGCAGAATATGGTAGTTCCAGATTGCCGTACCGAACGCAGCAGGATCAACAATCTTGTAATAGGCAGCTAACATGAAAATTCCGGCGAGTATAATCCGGGCCATAAGAGCGATAATATCGCTGTCAATTATTCTGCGCAATTAACTCTCTCCTCAACTTCGTATTTGAACTTTCCCCATTCACGTGCCCCGCCAAAAAATATCTTTACACCAGTATAGCCGAAAGCCTGCAGGTTTCTGGCCAGATGCAGCGACACGTCACACTCTTCACCGGAGCAAAAAACTATCAGGCTCTGTTCTTTGGCAGCACCGGAAAGAACAGAATCCATGTATAACTCGAGGCTGTCTTCAGGAAGATAATCAAATGGCATATTAATTGACCCGGGAATCGTTCCGCATTCAAACTCCGAGGGGTCTCGGGCATCGATAAAAAGGGAACTGCCCGCCTCATGATCTAACTTCGCCTCATTTATGGCTATAAACGGCGGGTCGCCTTCAGAAGCCGAGGGAGGAACGACCGGCTCAGAACCTTCACTTAATTCCCGGTATTCACCAATCAGCGGTATGGCATTGGGGTGAAAAGAATTAACTCCAAAACCCAAAATTGAAGCAAAAAATAATAGTACAAAAGTCTGTCTGAGCATATTCATTTCAGATTCCTATCTATGAGCTTTTATACCAGATTTCAACAAATATGTTTGGATTTGTATGAAGATTAAGTTAATGGCTGTGAGATGGCCCCAGAACCGTGATAAGTATCAGTCCGGCCAGAAAAAGCCCTAATTTGAGCCATCTCTGGGAACGGGTATGAAATACTTCGGGTAAAAGTTCACCTGTGGCAATATATAGCAGCGAACCGGCAGTAAGAGCCGTCAGATAGCCTATATAGACTGAACCGCTTTGAGCAAAGAAAGGCAGTGAAAATAGCGCTCCTGCGGGAGTTGCCAGACTAAAGGCCAGAAGAAGCAGCACAACTTGCTTCTTAGTAAATCTGGCCAGCAGAAACAGCGACGCTAAAGATATCGCCGCCGGAATTTTGTGCGATAATATCGAATAGAAGAAGAGGTCGATAAAATGGCTGTCGGAACTGGCTATGGTTAGCCCAAAACCTTCGATGACAGAATGTACAGTAAGTCCGATCAAAGCTGTTACAGCGATAGCCTTATGCTCGTGCACTACTCCCCCGTCGCCGGTAGTCAGCATAAATTTTTCAACAAAGAAAACTAAGAGAAAACCGGACAAGAGCATAACAGGTGTGGCTCCGGCTGCCTGCGAATTAAATGCCTCAGGAAGCATGTGAAAAAAGACGACGCCCATAAATATGCCAGCCCCAAAAGAGACAAAGAGATGAAGCGGCTCATCTTCCCATTTCCGGATAAGTGTAAGCAGGCCGATTCCAAAAGTGGCCGCAAAGATTATAATGCAATAGATTAAAAGTGTACTGCCCATTAGATTGTTGAAAAAAGAGCATGGTTGGGTTAGAGTCAAGGAGATTCGCTGGAATTCAAGAAAGCACCAAAAAAGCGGAATCTACTTAAAGCAGATTCCGCTTTTTAATTTTCATAGAATCTTTTGTCAGAAGATTCCCTACTTACCTACCTACTTTCACTAATTGATCGTAGCCGAGTTACGATTCAAATATTTGGCAGTAATAAGAGTGTGACGACCGCTTAGTATGGAAGTCACCACTCTGGCAAATTTCTGAGTTGCCAGAATCTGCAGGCCGTAGGTGTGCCAACAGTCTTTTTTTCCCAACAGAGCAAATTGCTCTTTTTCTTTTCTCTTAGGCATATATGCCTCCCTATTGCCAATCCCCTCCCAAAGGTTAACGTCTAACTACTAAAAGCCAGGATGGCGGTGAAGTATAGGGATTCAAAATCTGTTGATTATCACCTCCTTTGAAATATTAAAACAGCGCGGCGACAGCCCCAATTGCCCGCGATGGACAAAGTCCCTCGCTGTTCACTTCTAAGCTCCTATTAATAGGTAGCTTGACATACACCTTAGTCGGTGATAACGTCAATTAACTTCTTGATAGCCCTGTGTTTATAGATATTTACTACTTGCTGGGTTATGCCTATAATTTCTGCAATTTCTCTTTCTTTCATGCCTTTCAGATAATATTTGATGACTTCTTCCTGGCGGGCGGAGAGTGAATTGTTGATATGCCACTTAAGCTTTCGCAAAAGCCTGGTCTTTAACTTTGGTTCAATTTTTTGTTCGTTCTCTTTGGAGAAAACAGATTGCTCATTGGAAAAAGACTCCAGGAAAAGCCTGTCTACTAAGATTTCTGAAAATCTTGATGCTTTGCGAAGTGACATTGTCAGTAATCTATATTATTTTTTTCTCTAATTTTGTTCAGGTCAGCTATGCTCATGGAATATTTTCGCGCTGTTTCCTGCCTGATTTCTGTAAGGGCTACTTTTCGCTCATAGTTGGTCAGATCACCGGGCAGGGACTCATATCGTTTTTTGTAATAGGCCAAGAGCTCCTGATGTTTGTCAGATTTTGGCTTCGAACTCAGAGCAGAACTTTTCTTTTTGGAGGCTTGTTTTAGCTTTTTGTTCAGTTCGGTTATCCTGAAATCTTTGTCGTCTACTAAATTAGCCAGGGAATCCAGTTCTTTTAAATATGCTTTTTGCTGGATAGTCAGCGATTCAGCTAATGTCACGTTCTGCTGACCTATGTACTGCTTGAGCGAATCAATATCGCCGGCAAGTGCCATTGCTTTCATTTCGCTGGATTTGCGACCGCTTTCAAAGGAATCTGCGGATTTGTCCCTGTCTCTGACTGCTTTGAAATAGCTTATAGCCACTATCAAAACCAACAATAATATCGCTAAGAAAAACTTTTTCATCTTAATTCCTATCCTCTAAAGCAAATGATATTCGATTTACTTTGTTCAAGTCAAGTTTGAACTATCGGGCAGCAATTTCAATTTTACCGATTTTACTCGGAAAGACTGACAGAAGCTTCTTCTTCAAGTTCCTTAAGGGATAGATGCTCTTTTTTCAGGAAATAAAAGCCCATACCAGTAATAACCAGATACTGCACCGCATGCAGGGCGATGGCACAGGAAAGAGCAACTTCTTTCTCTATTCCATAAATCGCCAGTGACCAGACTACTCCGGCGTGATAGACGCCTACAAACCCTGGTGATGACGGCACGAGTATAGAAATTGATACGATGACCAGCAGCACAAAGGCAGCATCGAGCGGCAATTGAAAGCCAAAAGCTTCAAAGACAAAGTAATTCGAGACTCCCATCAGAACCCAGATTAGTAGAGTCTGGAGGGCAACAGAAACTACTCTTTTCGCATTCCTTAAAAATTCCACACCACGGGCGAACTTCAGAACAATTGCCCGGATAAACTCTTTAGCCCGCCCGGGCAGAAAAAAGAGATATCGGGTCAGGTAGATGCCTGTCTTTTCGGGATGCAAAGAGAGGATTATCATTGAGATCAAACCGGTCAGCGCAATAGCCATGGCTAAATAAATGCCAACAGTAATTTGCTCGTTGATTTGCTCGCTTAAGCTTTCAGAAAAAGTCAGCACTCCCACAAAGATTACCAGAAGGGCGACCAGGTCAAAAACCATTCGCTCTACAAAAATAGTTGCCATTGAGGCGGATTTTGTAATTTCTTTATCCTGACTTGAAAGAGAGTAAGCTCTGACAAACTCGCCCATCCTCAGAGGCAGTACGTTATTGGCCATAAATCCGACACAGGTAGCGGCCAGCAGCTTCGAAAAGGAGACATTCTTAATCGGCGCCAGCATCTCTTTCCAGCGAAAAGCGCGCTGGTACATCGTAATAAATATCAGGATGATGGTTGGTACAAACCACCAGTAGTTAGCCTGCTGCAGCGCCACTTTGAGTTTGATGAAATCTATTTCCCGAAACAAAAACCAGACCAGCACAGCCGATATTAGCAGACCCATGGCCAGGTAAACTCTCTTTTTTGCTCTATTTGTCAATTGCAGCCTGCTTGAGTTCTATCAGTTGTTTTTCAAATTCTCCGGCAGCACTGTCCCAATTAAATTTCTCGGCCCACTCCAGCGCAGACTTCTCCAGCTTTTGCCTGTAACCAGTATTGCTCAGAATTTTCATAATGGACTCAACCATTGCCTCGACATCGCCATAAGGATAAAGTAAACCGGTCTCCCCGTCTTTGACCGAATCCCGCAGCCCCGGTGAATCGGCAGCCACCACTGTCGTACCGACTGAGTTACATTCTATATTTGTAAGCCCCCAGCCCTCTCGTATAGAAGGCAGCACCGCCAGATGAGAACGGCGCATCCGTTCTACTTTTTCGGCCTGTGAAACAAAGCCTGCAAATTCTACCGAATCAGACAGCTTAAGCGAATCGGCTAATTTTTTGAGAACCTCAAGATAATCCCCGGCGCCTACAATCATTAATCGAGCATCAGAGATTTTGTCTTTTACTTTCTTAAATGCCAGAATAAGATGCTGAATAGATTTATACTTTTTTATTCGTCCCAGATACAGAATAGTCGGCTGCTCATATTTACTGACGCTTGAGTCATACTTATAAATTTCTCTGTCAATGCCGCAGTATGTCACCACAATGTTTTTTCTGGGAATCCCGCGATTGACCAGGTCGTCAGCTGTTGATTCAGAAATGACATTAAAGCTGTTTCGCCTGTAAATCCAGGTAAAGGGTATTTCAGAGAAATAAATATAACTGGCCAGGATAAAATTCAGCTCATGAAAGACTGTTGTTGCAAAAAGATGAGGCACCACCACCAATGTATCAATATTCAAGTACAGCGGAGTATAAAAGGGAATCTTATTTATGTCTTCAATCAGCATATCAAAGTTATTTTCTTTGATTATCTTTCGAAGATAAAACGGGGCTATCAGATTAAAATTATAGCGGTTGCCGCGGCGAATTATTTGAATCCCCTCGACAATCTCTTCAGCGGCACAATTTTTGAAGCCCGAACAAAACAACGTAACCTGATGGCCATACT
>JADFLZ010000166.1 GCA_022564135.1 Candidatus Zixiibacteriota bacterium | reverse complement strand
CCGCAGGTGTCAGTACAAACCAGTGTGAAGATGTTGGCTCCTGCGACTGGCATAAAGCAGAAAGGATTAGAAAGAGCAAACGGCTGACCGTTTAAAGTACAGATTAACAAGTTAATGTCCTGATCATCAGAGACGCTGAATCCACTCACGCAAATGGGGTCATTGAGAGTACAGACTGTAACTGTTCTGCTGTCTGGGCATTCTGGCTTTGGATTCTTGTTCAGGTCAACATTTACTATTGTTGTGCAGACATCAACGCCGCATTCGTTTTCGGCAACCAATATTATAGTGTTGTTGCCGTCTTGGGGTGTAAAACAGACGGTATTGCCTGAAAGCGTTCCACCAATAACGTAAACTGTATCAGCATTCAGTGCTGAAAATCCGGGGACACAAATTTGGCCAAGATCGCAAACAAATTGCGAAAAATTGCCAGGACAGGTTGCGACTGGCTGTGCTATTACGCAGACCGTTATAGTGTCCTCATCGAATACATCACAGCCGTCAGTTGCTCTAATTATAAAACTCACGCAACCCAAATTAGGCACTACCAGGCAAACTGTATTATTTGAGGTGTCAATGACAGCATTTGCCGGATTGAATACTAATTCTTCAAGGACTACATTGTTGTTAGGGTCTGTCACATTATATGAAATACATATGCTGTCGCCGGCGCACCCATAAAACAATTCGCGAGTGGTAGCTTCTATCACCGGAGGACCATTTACTATGACAAAAATGCAGGCTTCGGCGGTATCGGCCAAGCCGCAACTGTCGGTGATAATGACTGTACCGCAGTAAACACCACCGGTGTCACCGGGGACAAAGCAGGCAGTGCTGTCATCAAAGTTTATATATCCAAGGCTGAAAGTCCCGGACAAGCCGTTGTCGGGATCGAATAACACAAGGTCAATGCAGACTGTGTCGCCGACAGTGCAGGTAATGACGGTGTCAAATGCGGCTAAAGTAATTTCCGGCGGCACTCCTGATATTACGGTTATGGTAGTCCGGCAAGTATCAGCTGCGCCGCAGGAATCAGTACATATAAGTGTTAGAGTATTATCTCCTTCAACAGGAGTGAAGCAGGCCGTATCACCGCTCAGGGTTCCGCCGGTCAAAGTTGATGATGCAATATTACCATCAGCATCGCTGCAGGCGAAGCCAGGGAGGCAAATCTGACTGAGGTCACAGACAAAAATAGTATCGCTGGGCGGACAGGATGCCACCGGCGCCGAATTTAGAACAACATGAATTATTGTTTGGCAGGTATCGGCTGCACCACAATCGTCAACACAAATAAGAGTTAAGACATTGTCACCTTCAACCGGAGTAAAGCAGGCAGTATCACCGCTAAGAGTGCCGCCTGAAAATATTGATGAGGCGAGGTTGCCGTCAGCATCGTTGCAACTGAAACCGGGGAGACAAATTTGGCTTAAATCGCAGACAAACAAAGTATCTCCGGCAGGGCAGGTCGCGACTGGCGCTGAATTTAGTACAACATGAATAGTAGTCTCACAGGTATCGGCCGCATTGCAGGAATCTACGCAAATAAGAGTCAGCAAATTATCACCGACAACAGGAGTGAAGCAGGCAGTGTCACCACTTAGAGTGCCGCCTGAAAGAGTAGAGGAGGCCAGATTGCCATCGGGGTCACTGCAGTTGAAACCAGGCAGGCAGATTTGACTTAAATCACAAACAAATATAGTGTCAATAGAGGGGCAAGATGCTGTCGGCGGAAGGTTGTTATCACATGGATCTCCAATTATATCGCAATCTGTCGACGGACCACAAATAGTTGCAATATTGAAGTTTACGCCGGCCTTAGGTGCAAACTGGGCGTGGTCTACCGCATACAATTGGTCAAGCGTAAAACTGAAAATTATTGCAGTGTCGGCCGGGAAGTTTTCAATATTGTCCCACTTTATGCTATACAGTCCCGTGGACCCGTCAGGACCTATTGAGACATCACTTGGTTCTGCAGAAATGAGATTCGAATTGGTTATCAGTGTACATAATTCAATTGAGAAATGGCTCAAACTTGGGGCGATACCGTTCCAAGTGAGTTCATAATCCCAGGTTGATGTGCCGGCAATAGAGTCATATGTAACTCCTACAAACAGGAGAGAATAGTTACCTATCACTTTTGTAGTATCACAGGGTTCTTCTGCCTGGGTAGAAGCAGAAACAAAAAATGCCACAAATACAGTGGCAAAAAGTATCAATATTGATTTTGAAAGTTTGAACTCCGAACATCGAGTTCCAGCAATATCATTACCCAATTTCACGTCGTCCTCCAGACGAGATATATTCTCTTCGCCTCGTCATAACTAGCCCTTTTGAAAAAGAGCTTGTTAGCTTGAGAATATTAGAATTTCAATATCGTCTAACTCTGATAGGTTTCTAAGCAAGTAAGCTGAAGTAAAATATGAGTAAAACCCACCAGCCTTGCCCCATTATAACATTTCAGATTATCCTGTCAAGGGGAAAATGGCCTATTATCAGGCTTTTTTAGCAATCTAAAGTTTCAAACAGCGACCAGTTTGAGGCAGATAGATAATTCTAAATTTGCTGCCAAACCACAAAATCAGATAAGCGGCGTAATAGCTTGAACTACAATAAATTAATTATGGGCAGATCATTCTTCACTGTAGCTCAGATTATGCGATTCCGAAGGCCTGTTTGAGAACTTCTTCAGAAACCGAAGGACCCTCTTTGGTACAGTGCTTATCAAATTCAGCTTTGAGAGTTTCTGCAATCCCTTGAGCCGAAACACCTTCGATCTGGTGCCTCTCAAGCATGGCCACAACTTTGCCCTCTTTGAATAGCGTAATTGATGGCGATGATGCGGGGTAGCCTTTAATATATTCTCGGGCTTTGGCAGTTGCCTCAAGGTCTACTCCTGCAAAAACAGTAGCTAGATTATCGGGAATCAGCTTGTGCTGAAGCGCCATGGCCACTCCGGGACGGGCATTTCCAGCAGCACAACCGCAAACAGAATTGACCACCAGCAGAGTTGAACCTTCGGATTTGGTAAGAGTTTCATCTACTTCATCAGGGGTGGTGAGAGGCCTGACCCCGATATTTTCAAGTTCCTGCCACATAGGCTTGGCCATCTCTCTATCGTAATGTGACTGCATCTTCTTATCTCCTTAATAGTTAACTTATATACTTATATGTAGCAATATTTGCGTAAAAGTCAAACTCTAAGTTTTCGCCTTGACAGAAATTCATGTTCAGCTATTTTGAAGTAATACACTAATATTCAATATGGCCAATTGTAGGCGGTCAAACATGAAAGCTGTTTTTGTTAAATCTCGATTTTTTGTCTTAGTAGCTTTATTGTTTTTGGGGACTACTGAGATATTAAATTCTGCCACACCCCTAAAAACTGAAGTTTTCGTTACCGGTCTGTCAGCCCCGCTACTAGTGACTTTTGCGCCGGGTGATAGCACCAGAGTTTTCATAGTTGAACAGGGCGGCAGAATTAAGTTAGTCAGAAACGACTCTCTTTTGCCTGACCCTTTTCTTAATATCAATTCGTTGGTAAGCAGCGGCAGCGAACGCGGGCTGCTGGGTTTGGCTTTTCATCCTGACTATCAATCAAATGGGCAGTTTTTTGTTAATTTCACTAACACTTCCGGTAATACGGTGGTCAGAAGATACAATGTCAGCGGAAACCCGGATTCAGCAGATGCCTCCAGCGGGTTTAACATAATTACCATTAACCAGCCGTTCTCAAATCATAACGGCGGCATGATAGCTTTTGGACCTGTTGACGGCTATTTGTATATCGGAATGGGTGATGGAGGCTCCGCCAATGATCCCGGAAATCGTGCTCAGAACAAGAAGGAACTTCTGGGGAAGATGCTTCGAATCGATGTAGACAGCGGTTCACCATACGGAATCCCGGGTGATAATCCTTTTGTAAGTGATAACGGTTACTCACCAGAAATATGGGCGCTTGGTCTTCGAAATCCCTGGCGGTTTTCGTTCGACAGGGCTACCGGAGATATGTATATCGGGGATGTCGGGCAAAACATAATTGAAGAAATAGATTATCAGGCCGGTTCAAGCAGCGGCGGGGAAAACTATGGCTGGCGCTTAAAAGAAGGCAGCAATTGTTTTATTCCTTCGACCGGTTGTGATACTATAGCCGGGCTAACTGACCCTGTTGCAGAATATACTCATGGAGGAATTCCCAACAAATGTTCGGTAACCGGCGGCTATGTCTACAGAGGCTGCGCTATCCCGGATCTGCAGGGCACCTATTTTTATGGAGATTTTTGCAGCGGCGTCAACTGGTCAATCAGGTATGACGGTACAACTATAACGGATTCAACCAACAGGACAGCCGAACTCGGCCTTGGCACAGTAGCCATTTCTTCTTATGGCGAAGATTATTACGGAGAGCTGTACATTTGCTCATATTTTGCCGGGACTGTTTATAAAATCGTTCCCGACAACGTCCCCAGTCAGTGCGGCATCACTCCCTGCTGCACAGGTATACGCGGCGATCTCAATACAGATGGCAGCGACGCTAATATTCTCGATTTGACATTTTTGGTGGATTTCATTTTCAGGGGGAGCGGCGATCCGGGGGTCTGCCCGGCAGAGAGTGATATAAACTCAGATGGAACTTCAGCAAATATTTTAGATCTGACCTATATAGTAGACCTTATATTTCGCGGCGGTCCGCCGCCTCCGGTATGCTGAATAGTTCAAGCATATGGTTATTCGTATTTAGTTGACCTAAGTAGCTTATCCTAATTCATTTCACCAATGAAGAAACTGCTTTTATTGCTGATAATTTTATTTTTTCTGCCGGCTGAGGGGAAATCTCAAAGAGTTGCTCCGGCCACGGTAAATATTACCGATTACCGGCAAGTCGGTGAAATGCGGGTCTGGACTTTTATTGTCAAAGATTCTTCTATCGGTCAGTTGTTTTCGATTGTCAAAGATGAATTAAATTTTGCGGGAGTTCCGGCACTTGAGATTCAGCAGGATCTACAGCTTGATTACAACAAAATTGGCACGCCCAGAAAGCTGCAAATCAAAGGAAGCCAGTATATCACCAGGCGCGGTGAATATCTGGGCAGCAATCTGGAAATAACAGTCAACGGTCAGTCAGAAAAGATCGAGCTTGAGCGCGACGGCAACTTTATCAGAGGCTACATGACCCGCTCAGGGCAGAAGATTGACCAGGAAACAGAATTACCAGCTACTATTTTTGCAGCAGACAGGCAATTTCTGGATCAGATTGAAATGCTGCTGGCCACCAGGGATATCAAAGTTGGCGAGAGCATATACGACAGCTTTTTTGTGCCGCAGACAATGTATATTGAGAAAATATCAGCCTTTGTAGAGAGTTTCGATTTAATTACACTTTATAACGAAGTGCGTGATTCTGTATTCGTAATTCAATTCAGCCGGCCGCAGGAGATGGTAGTTTACTTTAGCGCCGACAAAAGACTGCTTAAAGCGGAACTTCCCAATCAAAACACAAAAATTTATCTGGATATTATACGAACGATTCCCCGCGAACTGTTAAGCCAGCCGGCCTTTACCTTTGACAGATTTATGGGACTGCTGCCGCTGTACTCGATCTATCTGATAGTTGCTATGCTTGGCCTGCTGTTTTTGACCGGCAGCGCTTTGCGCTGGCCCGGTCTTTATGTGGCCATGAGTTTAGTGATGC
>JADFLZ010000165.1 GCA_022564135.1 Candidatus Zixiibacteriota bacterium | reverse complement strand
CAAATTGGCATCGATGGGCACCACGGTCTTACCTGAATTTAAAATTGCCAGATAAGAAATCGGCCATTCGGGTCTGTTTTCAGAAAGAAGTCCGATCTCTGTTTCGCCGCTGCATTTGTCTTTGATTCCAGCGCCGAACTGGCTTACGATTTCCAGAGCCTCTCTGTAACTATATGATTTGCCCTGACCTCCATCGGCCTTATAAGCTATCTTGTCGCCAAACTTCATTGCTGATAGAAAGAACGAGCGGCAGAGATTATCTTCTTTAGAAATGTTTGCAGAGAAATCAATTCCCATACGCAGAAATTAGCTCTTAAAAGCTATTATAAAAAGCAAATTCAAGGGTAAGCAGACAAAAATCTTGCAAAAATTGCGACATCTGATATATTGGTCAGGCATTGTGAAATTTCTACTCCGGCAGCTACCTTTTATTGTCCGCCACAATAATAGTCGATAAGCAATAGTCGACAGGTGAGACCCGAAAAACGTTTGAAGAACAAATTAGAGGTATTCGGTTATGATCAGAAAATTCAATTTTGGTGTCCTGACCCTGATTCTGGCTCTGTTAATGATATCAGGCGCAAAATCGGCAGCCGGCTCAAATGCTGGCTCTGGGCAAATTGACAGAACTCGTCTTCCTTTAATGTGGGAAAGTCTGGACAGGCCGCAAAATTTTAGCAAGCTGTCCGGGATTCAGCAACTCAGTTCTGCAGCGGGCGTTCCCGAAATTGTGGCAATCTGGGCTTGTTCTACCCAGTGGCTGAGTGGAGTAAATTTCGGCGGTGAAACGTTTAATGGCAGTATTTCCAAAGGACTAGATTTTTTCGGCAGCAATATCGCAGATTCAGAATATGTAAAAGTGCAGATAATATTTGAGAGTGATATTTCAAAACAGACACTTTGCCAGACATTTCGCAGAGACTTAGGCTATATAGCATCCGGGGTAGGCACCTTTCCCGGTTCTGCCTGGGACGTTTCCGATTCACTTAATCCTCGCAGGCTGAATATCTGTTTTGTAGAATATTCACCGGGCGGTAACGTCAACTTGCAGTGGGACCCGACCACTTCGACTAACAGCCGGGAATATGTTTTCATTATGAATAGCGACTATGACAGCAGCGGTACGACTTATGATGCTGCCAATGTTAATTCCGGAGCCGCGAGTTTAGACATCCTCTACGCCTGGTGGCCGCTGCTGGTGCCGGGACATACATTGTTTGAAAGCGAGCCCTGCAGTTTGTCCATCACGCCTTATTATGTGCGCGGCATAACCGGCGTGCCCGATGGCGACAAAATAATTCTGGAGTGGAGATACGCCGGTTCAGCCATAATCGACCATTTTGATATTTACGGCGGTACCAGTTCACCTCCTGCAACTTTATTAGCGCAGGTCTCGGGCACAACCACCCGTTATATTGATAACGCCGTTACTATCGGTGAGACCTATTACTATCGTGTTGAAGCTGACGATGCGGCCAGGAGCACTGTTGCTTCGAGTAAGGAATTAAGCATTTTAGCTCAAACTCCCTTTGGCAATACGGCTCTGGTAGATTTCTGGAACGGGCGCTCTCTCTATGGCGACTGCTGGGGATATGTTGATACCGACGGCAACGAATACGCGTTGATTTGCGCTCGAAGTGAAGGGGTCAGTATTATTGACTTGAGTACAAATCCAATTTCCGAAGTCGGCTTTTTACCGCCGATAGTTGCCGGCAACGACCACAAAGATGTTAAAATCTATAAGAATTACGCTATTGTTGTTAGCGAAGGAGAAAGTACTCAGATTTTTGATATTTCTGATGTGACAGCTCCTGTTCAGGTTTCAACGATCGCCCATGATAACGGTTCGGGCGCTCATAATGCTAAAGTAGAAGGCGACTATCTTTATATAATGGGTGACCATATTACCGGCGGACTTTTGATATACGATATTTCAACGCCTTCCTCGCCGTCTTTTGTAAGTTCATTCGAACCATTCTACTACCATGATATTGATATTTATAACGATACCTTGTACGCCGCGGGCATCTGGGGCGACGGCATAGATGTTCTGGATATCAGTAACAAGTCGGCGCCATCGCTGATCGCCAATTTCAATTACTCCGGTTCGGGGGCACACAATGTAGCGGTACTTGATAGTGGCAGATTTGTTGCCGTAGGAGACGAAATCGGCGGCGGGCAGCACACCAGGATATTTGATGTTCAGAATCTTGGCAGCGTCACCAAAGTTGCAGATATCATCGTTGACCCCAGCGCTTCGACTCATAATTGCTATGAGAAAAATGACACCCTTTATATAGCCAACTATACCGAAGGCTTGAAGATTTATGATGTTTCTACTCCGGCCAGCCCGGTTCAGATCGGACATTATGATACTTACTTGGGCAGCGGCTTCGGCTACCGAGGCAACTGGAATGTTTATCCCTATCTGCCATCGGGTCGTATTCTTCTTTCTGATATGCAAAGCGGTCTTTTTGTTATTGAGTTTGCCGATAGTTGTCTCGGTCAGAAGCCCGGTGACGCCGATGGCAGCGGAACTATTACTATAACTGATGTGAACTTCCTCACAAATTTTTTAGAATTTGGCGGTCCTGCTCCTGTACCACTTTCAAACGGCGACTTTAACGGTGACTGCATCATAGATACCGAAGATGTTAATGCCATTCAAACTTTTATATTTGGCGGGGCACTTCCGGTCGATTGCACCTGTCTGGAGCCAGTTGTTGATACAGGCTGCTGCGTCGGCAGCAGAGGAGATATCAACGGTGACGGTGACGATCTTAATATTTTGGATTTGACTTTCATCATTGACTACATTTTCCGTGGCAGCAATGACCCGGGTGACTGTTTCGAAGAAGCGGATTTTAACAGCGACGGCGATGGTCCCAACGTGCTGGACCTGACCTTTGTGGTTGACCGCATTTTCAGGGGCGGAGATCCGGCAGAGGCCTGCCCGTAGATTAATGATTGTGATATTGCCAAAATTAAAGCTGCCTCAACTGAGGCAGCTTTTTTTGGGAGATTTGAAACTTACTGACTCACTTTGTCTTTAATTTCTGTCTTGAAGCTGGAAAGAGTTAGTGCCCTTAAAATTAGCCTAAAATTGTCTCCATTAACAGCTTTTTTTGGGCAGAGTGGCAAGAAAGTGTTGCTAATATATCAGATAATTTTATTATATTTAGTTACCGAGATATCAATTGGGTCGACTCCGAAATTTACACTCACGTGCCGCCACAAAAGAGGCAGCATTGAAAATTACAAGTCATGACAGTAAATAATTGGAATTAGATTTCTTTACACCCAGAGAAGGAGGCTATGCTTAGGACTCTTAAACTCAACAGCATCATCATAATTGTCAGCGCGCTATTAGCGTCAACTGCAGCTACCGACCCCAAGCTGAATGCTGGCCCAAGCAGGATTGACAAACCGACTCTGTCCCTGATGTGGGAGCGGCCGGACCGGCCTCAGAATTTTTCCAAGCAGTCGGGAGGTGAGAAGTCAAGTTCCCACGATTTTCCGGCGATTGAGGCAGTCTGGACGGGACCTACTCAGTGGATGACGGGAGTGAATCAGTTTAGAGAGGCTTTCGGCAGAAGTATCGCTAAGGGAGAGGATCTATATGGGAGTAATCTTAACGTTGCAGATTATGTTAAAGTAGAAATAATATTTGAATCCGATACTTCCAAACAGACTCTTTGTCAGACATTTCGGGTAGACCTCGGTTGGGCTGCTGCCGGAGTAGGTACATTTCCCGGTTCGGCCTGGGATGTTTCTGATCCACTTAATCCCCGCAGGCTGAATCTCTGTTTTTCGGAATATTCTCCGGCGGGAAACGTTAACCATAAGTGGGATCCGACAACCGAATATCTTAGTTTGGAATACCTGCAGATAATGAAAAGTGACTACGACAGCAGTGGTACTACTTATGCGGGAATTAATATCAAGGACGACGCCCCAACATTGGATATTCTCTATGACTGGTGGCCGATTGTGGCCTCAGGGCACACTTTTTTCGAAAGCGAACCGTGCACTCTGACAATCACGCCCTTTTATATCGCTGATCTGATCGGAGTTCCCAACGAAACTGAGATAATTCTGGATTGGAAGTATATCGGGGGATTTGCGTTTGACAGCTACTCTATCTATTGTGACACAATTTCTCCGCCTACGACATTGCTGGTAGAAGTTTCTTTTCCAGCTACCCGATACGTGCATGCGCCGGTTGTTGAAGGGAAAACTTATTATTATCGGATTGAGACGGATAACTCAGCGCGGTCGATTGTAGAAACAAGCAGGGAATTGAGTGTTTTGGCTCATTCTCCATTTGAAAATACAACTCTGGTTGATTTCTGGAACAGACGTTCCAAATACGGTGATTGCTGGGGCTACACCGATACAGCCGGCAATGAATTTGCGCTTATTTGCGCACGTGACGAAGGTGTTAGTATTATTGATTTGAGCACAACTCCAATCAGCGAAGTTGGTTTTTTGAATCCGATAGTTCCTGGAAACGCCCATAAAGATGTTAAGATTTATAAAAATTACGCTATAGTGGTCAGCGAGTATGAAAGTACTCAGATTTTTGATATATCTGATGTGACAGCCCCTGTTCAGGTTTCAAAGATAACCCACGATTTAGGTTCGGGCGCTCATAATTGTAAAGTTGACGGAGATTTTCTTTATATAACTGGTGATCATAGTATCGGCGGACTCAAGGTATATGATATATCGAATCCCGCTGATCCGTGGCTCGTGGGCCAATTTGAACGACACTACTACCATGACATAGATATCTATAATGATACGCTCTATGCTGCAGGCATCAGTGAACATGGGATAGATGTTCTGGATATAACTAACAAAGCCTCGATTTCGCTTATCGCTAACTTTAACTGGACAGGATCGGGTGCACACAATGTGGCTGTATTTGACAGCGGCAGATATGTTGCCATTGGCGATGAAATTGGCGCCGGGCCACACACCAGAATATTTGACGTTCAGAACCTTGAAAATGTAACGAAAGTCGCTGATATTATCGTCGATCCCAGTGTTCCTGCACATAACTGCTATGAAAAGAATGGCATTTTATATATCGCTCACTACATGAAAGGGCTTCGGATGTACAACGTATCCGACCCTACTAATCCAAAACCTGTCGGCTTTTATGATACTTATTTGGGACCAGATTCTATTTGGACAGGTAACTGGAATGTTTATCCATATCTGCCGTCAGGGAAGATACTATTATCTGATATAGAGAACGGATTGTTTGTCGTAGAATTGAGTGAACCAGACAGTTGCCTGATACAATTACCGGGTGATGCCAACGGAAATGGACTTATTGAAGTCGCGGACATTGTTTTCTTGACCAATTTTGTTGCATCTGGCGGTCCTGCGCCTATTCCCTTGGCCAATGGTGACTTTAATGGTGACTGCATTATAGATGCCGAAGATGTTGGTGCGATTGAAATCTTTTTACTTGGCGGTGCAATTCCAGTCGATTGCACCTGTCTGGAGCCGACTGTTGAATTCGGCTGCTGTTTCGGCAGTAGAGGAGATATCAACGGCGACGGCGACGATCTTAATATCCTGGATTTGACTTTCACTATTGATTTCATATTCCGCGGTAGTGCTGACCCCGGAGATTGTCCCGAAGAAGCGGATTTGAATAGTGATGGTGCTGGTCCAAATATCCTTGATTTAA
>JADFLZ010000164.1 GCA_022564135.1 Candidatus Zixiibacteriota bacterium | reverse complement strand
GCGGCCCCCGGCATTACTGGAACAAGAATTGTCAGAACCCCGGCAGAGTCTCTTGTAATTTCGTTTAACTGGTGGATTGGCAACGGTGACGCTTCCAGAGATTTTGGCCCCCGCAAAAGACCGACTGTAGATAAGCCGTTCAGAGATTTTGGTACCGGAGGATTAGGCACTCCTGAGGGGGACAGAAACAAATACTATGTTCTAAGCAACGGAGAATTCGATTACGACCAGGCCTATACAGCCTCAATTTCGGCCTCGGACAGTATCTGGCTGCAGCCCAATCAAAGTTTTGCTGCAGATTTCGCCGATGGCTTTGACACCCGATATCTGTTGTCTTTTGGGCCGTTCGATATTGACCCCGGTGAAGAATTGCCTATTTCGTTTGCCTATGTAAGCAGCGACAATTTCCACATAGACATTGACAACATCAATAACCTTCCCGATAATCCCAATGCTTATTACAAAGGACTGAATTTCAAGGATTTCCTGGTCAACGCCCGCTGGGCCGGCTGGATTTATGATAATCCCGGCGTAGACACAGACAGCAATGGTTACGCTGGTGAGATGAGATTCTGCGTTATCGACAGCGCTATTTCAAGCATAGATAGTTCTGTAACTCCCTGGGACACATTTTACGCCAAAGTTGACACTATCTTTGCTACTGGTGACGGTGTACCGGATTTTAGGGGAGCCTCCCCGCCGCCGGCACCGGCCCTTTTTATTGAGCCAAGTGTCGGACAAATCAAGGTTCGTTTTAATGGCTATCGTACTGAGACTACCAAAGATCCTTTTTCAAGAATTATTGATTTTGAAGGCTACAGAATTTATATCGCCCGCGACGACCGCTCTACCAGCTACAGCCGGCTGGTATCTTATGACAGAGAAGATTTCAATAAGTGGACTTATAACCCGAGCTCCCTGCCCCCCACTTTTCAGTTATTGAGCAATCCTTTCACCTATGACGAACTGTTTAACCTGTATGCCTTTGGTGACACCACTTTTGACCCCTTAGATTATACTCGCAGCAGACCCTTTAAGCATCCTCTCTTCCCGATTGATTCCCAGTTCTTTTTTGAACCACAGGGTTTCAATGTTTCAAGTTTGACTGACCCTGACGGCATTCGTAAAACATATCCTTCTCAGGCTTTCCCAAGCACTATGAATCTGGATTCTTTGCCTGATGCCGAGAAAACTGCCGAGGGATTACCCCGCTACTTTGAATATGAATATATCATACGTAATTTGCTGCCTACTGTGCCCTACTGGATTAGCGTGACGGCTTTTGATTTTGGCTCTCCCAGTTCGGGTCTGCCTCCGCTTGAGACCAGCGTCACATTTAACACAGCCAACGCTTACCCGCTGGAAACTGCCGCTGGGGTAGCTCAGCAGGATCTCCAGGTTTTTGTATATCCGAACCCCTATCGTATCGACCAGAATTATCGGGACCGTGGTTTTGAAGGGCTGGATACTCTGGGACAGCGCCTGCCAAGGGAGCAGAGACCTGATACCCGCGCCAGACGTATTCATTTCGCCAATCTCCCGGCAAAATGCACTATCAATATTTATTCTTTAGACGGTGATTTAGTGCGGGAAATTATTCATGACAAAGATATCTCTGACCCCAACTCTACCCATGACACCTGGGACCTCATAACCCGTAACACTCAATCTGTAGTTTCCGGATTGTATTATTGGACCGTAGAAAACACGGAAACCGGTGAAGTGCAAATTGGTAAACTGGTTATTATTCTGTAAGTGAGCATGACCAAGGAACTAAACAACTAATAACAAAAGAAAAGCGAAACATGTCTCTCAACAAATCAATTTCAATAGTACTAATTGGCCTGGTAGTTTTGCTTGGCGCTGCTTCGATAGCAACGGCCCGCGCAGAATTTGACCAAAAGGACTTAAACAAATTCAGCAACAGCCAGCGCCTGAATCATCCACCCGCGCATGCCGCAGTCGCTCATCGAGTCGGTAATATGGCGTTGAGTATTTCTAATAACGGAACTTTCGGCAACGGCTTTCTGGCCGCTGCCGCTATTGATTATTTTACGGGCAGGGGTATTCCCTTTGGCTGCGAAGTTCCCAAAAACGGTGGGGTTGAATATCTTTTTGCCGGAGCTTTCTGGATAGGTGCGGTTGTGGGACGTGATACACTGGTTTCTGTCGGAGCCGATGGCTGGTCATTTACGCGCGAAATGTTTCCGGACCCTGAGCCTAAAGGATTAATGCAGAAGAGATCGATTATTGACCCTACAGTTGACAGCTTGTTTGAAGGTGCAATTTCTGAAGAAGACTTTATTGCTGTATATACCGACACGGTAACAATCGGTGTATCTCCTGATTTCGATAACAGACCCCACAAGCCTATCGGCCTGGAAATCACTCAACGTTCATTTGCCTGGTCATATGAGTATGCAGAGGATTTCGTTCTCTTTGATTATGGTATCAAAAATATATCGTCCAGAACTATCCGTGAAGTTTATATGGGGATTTATGTTGATGCCGATGTCGGCGCTGACCCGATGGTTGCTTTTACGGACGATCTATGCGGATTTACACCAAGTTTTATTGATACTCACCTGACCTGTGAATATGTTGATATTACCAATCTGGCCTGGATTGCAGACAACGATGGCGACTTGAACGCCATGACTTCTCCCGCGCCCCACGTTACCGGCACTCGTATCGTGCGAACTCCGGCTGAATCTCTCCAGGTTTCATTTAATTGGTGGGTAAGTAATGCAAACCCGTTCTTGGATTTTGGACCTCGAGAAAGACCAAATGTAGGCAGATTAAAAGAGAAGTTTCGTGATTTTGGAACCGGTGGCTTTGGTACACCAGAGGGTGACAAAAATAAATATTATCAGCTTCGCAATCAGGAATTTGATTATGATCAGGCTTACACCGGCGTAATCCGGGAAACCGATTCTATCTGGCTGCCGCCCAACGAAACTATGAAAGCTATTATACCGATTGGATTTGATACTCGTTATCTGCTTTCTTTCGGTCCCTTTGATATCGATCCGGGTCAGGAATTACCCATTTCTTTTGCCTATGTGGCCGGATTGAACTTTCATACTGAGATAGGTAACGATGACAATCTTCCCGATGACCCTGACAAGTACTACGAAAACCTTAACTTCAAAGATTTCCTGGTAAACGCCCGCTGGGCTGGCTGGATTTATGACAATCCGGGGGTTGATACTGACAGCAATGGTTATGCCGGCGAAATGCGATTCTGTGTTTTAGACAGCGCTATTGAATCGATAGACAGCTCAGCGACGCCCGACTGGGACACTACTTATTTATACCTGAAAGTCGACACGACCTTTGCATCCGGTGATGGCGTCCCCGACTTCAGGGGCGCTTCTCCGCCGCCTGCTCCGGCTCTCTTCATTGAGCCAACTATTGGTGAAATCAGAGTCCGCTTCAATGGCTATCGCTCAGAAACAACCAAAGACCCCTTCTCACGCACCATTGACTTTGAAGGTTATAGAATCTATATCGCCCGGGACGACCGGACTACCAGCTACAGCCGGCTGGTCTCTTATGATCTCGAAAACTTCAACAAGTGGACGTTTAATCAAAATGCTGTGCCGCCTACTTTTGAGTTAAAAGATGAGCCATTTTCGTACAACGAATTATTTAACTTGTACGCCTTTGGTGACTCATCCTTTAATCCGCTGGATTACACTCGCAGCAGACCCTTTAACCATCCTTTATTTCCGATTGACTCGATATTTTTCTTCGAGGCACAAGGATTTAACGTTTCAAGCCTGACCGACCCTGATGGAATTAGAAAAGTTTATCCTTCTCAAGCCTATCCCAGTACTCTGGTATTGGACTCGCTGCCCGACGCAGAAAAAACCCCGGATGGTTTCCCGCGTTATTTCGAATATGAATATACGATCAGAAATCTGTTGCCTACCGTCCCTTACTGGATCAGCGTTACGGCCTTTGATTTTGGCTCGCCAAGTTCCGGGCTGCCGTCACTTGAAACAAGTGTTACATTTAATACGGCCAATGCCTATCCGCTTGAGACAGCCGACGGCGTTGCCCAGCAAAATTTAGAAGTCTTTGTATATCCAAATCCTTATCGTATTGACCAGAATTACCGTGACCGCGGTTTTGAAGGTCTGGACACTTTAGGTCAGCGCCTTTCAAGAGAACAAAGACCGGACAGCCGTACCCGGCGAATTCACTTTGCGAATCTTCCTCCAAGGTGCAATATCAACATTTACTCTCTGGACGGAGATTTAGTGCGGGAAATTATTCATGACAAAGACCCCGCTGACCCTAACTCTACCCATGAAACCTGGGATATGATTACCCGCAACACTCAGTCAGTAGTTTCGGGCCTGTATTACTGGACTGTAGAGAACATCGAAACAGGCGATGTTCAGATTGGCAAACTTGTAATAATTATGTAGCTTTACTCTATGAAAAGACTCTTAGACAAAAGCCGTCTCATGTTAGTTCTTGGGACGGCTCTATTATTTATTTACAATTCTGCGACTCTGCAAGCCAGAGACACTATCAATCCAAAATTTAAATATTCCAAGAAACTTATGACTGACTGGCAGCGTAGCACGGATCTTCCCCAAATCGAGTATACCGCGCACAACCGGGGTAATATTCAACTGGCCATTGCCAACAACGGCACTTTTGGAACCCTGGGACAAACCATAACCGATCCGCTGACCGGCGGGCCGATTCCGTCTTGTGTCCACCCCAAAAACAGTGACTTGGTCTATCTCTGGGTCGGGGCACTTTGGATTGGAGCGATTGTGGGCAGAGATACTCTGGTTTCTACTGCCAACGAAGACTACTACGAGAATCTTGAATTTTGGGCTTTGCCGGGACAGCTTGGTGGGTTTGAGTACCGTTCGATGGACATCAACAGCGTTTTCTACGACCCGGAGCGGCTGGGCTTTTCCGAGCAGGACATTATCTGCCAATATTTCGATACGGTTACAAATTCTGCCCTGATATCGCCAGACCAGTTCGATCAGACCAGACATAAACCGCTTGGGCTGCGCATTGACCAGCGCTCTATGGCCTGGAGTTATTCCTATGCCGAGGACTTTGTATTATTTGACTACAAGGTTACCAACATCGGTACCGATGTGCTGCGCCAGGTTTATATGGGTATATATGTTGACGGAGATGCTTTTCATACCTCCAGAAACGATCCCACCGGCTGGAATGATGATATGGTTGGCTTTTACAGAACTCATCCGGCACCCGAAGGCTGCAACTTTGTTGATACTTTAAATATGGCCTGGCATGCAGACAACGATGGCGATCCGGAAGGCGGTTTGTGGGACAGCCGCTCGGTAAAAAGCGTATTGGCAACTATGGTGGTAAGAACACCCTCAGATTCACTCGATTATTCTTTTAACTGGTGGATTACTAACTATGGCAACGCCGCCGCAGATTTCGGACCGAGAAAACTCCCGGCTCCAAACGATCCTTTCCGGAGTTTTGGGGCGAGGTTAGGTACCCCGCTTGGAGACAGAAATAAATACTACGTGCTTCGCCATCAAGAGTTTGATTATGACCTGTTGACAGTTGCCCTGGATCACACTAGCGAGGGCTATATCAGGCCCCCCGTCGACGCCCTGGTATATGCATCGGGTTTCGACACCCGATATATACTCTCCTTTGGACCGTTTAATATCGACCCGGGAGAAACTCTGCCAA
>JADFLZ010000163.1 GCA_022564135.1 Candidatus Zixiibacteriota bacterium | reverse complement strand
TAGCATCAGACACGTTGGAGATATAGGAAATATCGTGGCCGATGCTGACGGCAAGGCCACACTTGAATGGGTCGACAGCCATATGACATTCGAGGGAGCCAGCTCTATTATCGGCCGCGGAGTTATTATTCATGCCGGTGAAGATGACCTGACTTCGCAGCCTACCGGCGCTGCCGGCGCTCGAGTGGCCTGCGGTGTTATCGGAATTGCTAAAGCAGAATAAAAGAACAAGCAGTGTTTTCCGATTTACAACGGCCATCTTCTGAATTGTTCGGTAAATCCCCTGACTCTGATGACAGAAAGATGGGGGATCTGGTCAGCGGTGAAGCGTCAGACTATGATGACGCTGAAATCATAATCATTGGTTGTCCGCAGGATGAAGGCGTCAGGCGAAATAACGGCCGAGTCGGCGCTGCAGCAGCTCCTGATAAAATCAGGCAGCTTCTCTACCAACTTACATCTCCGCCTGAACTGACAACAGGCAGGGTAGTTGACCTCGGTAATATCAAAATAGCTGACACGCTCGAAGAAACTCATGAGATTCAGGCCAAAGTTGTGGCTGAGATAATTGGAGATAAAAAGCGCCTGATTGTACTCGGGGGAGGCAACGATATATCATATCCCGATTGCCTGGGATTGTCTAAAGTTCACAAAAGCATTCTGGCCCTGAACATAGACAGCCACTTTGATGTCAGAGAAAACGAAGTTCGCAACAGCGGTACACCATACCGGCAGCTGCTTGAGGAAAATATTATCCGGCCGGAGAACTTTTTTGAACTGGCTATTCAGCCATTCGCCAACTCAGAAATATATTGGCAGTATCTGAAATCAAAAGGAGTGTCAATTCATACTTTGGAACAACTGCGTCAACAGGGCATTGAAAAAACTCTGCGTTCGATTCTTGATAAAAACAAAGCCGACGCAATTTTCTGGGGATTTGATATTGATTCGGTTCGTTCGGCTGACGCTCCCGGCGTGAGTGCCTCTTATTCCACCGGCCTGACTTCTGAAGAAATCCTGTCTATTGCTGCCATTGCCGGTCGGGACGCACGGAGCAAAATCTTAGAAATCTCCGAAGTTAACCCGACTTACGATATCGATAACAGGACCGCCAAACTTGCAGCTCAAATTGTTATCCGCTACCTTTGTTCACTTTAGCAGTAAAAAAGAGGATAGGATCAATTGTTCAAAACATTGCAATATCAAACTTATTTATAATGATTGCCGGACTCACAGCAGCTTATCATACCCGCAATATTGTCGTAGAATGGGGAATAGAAGAGGGCAGCAGCGAGGCTCTTGGTGTCGAGACCGAACTTTACGCTGCCAAAAATCCACCTCATCACAAGGGAATACTTTATCCTTTTTATAGACCATTTTATAGCAACAACTTAAGTTCTCCCTTGACATGATTTGCAGAATGCTTATGTTCTTATTGGATAAAAGTTGACATTTGAATAGCTCATAATATTTTTTCTAATGAGTATGCCTCAGCAGGAAAATTGGAGGCCATTTAACCTTTAGACTTTTTGTCGAGTATGATATATTATCAGAATCTTATGTAGTAAATATTATTTTAATTAAAATAATGATATTGGAGACCATTATGAAAAAGAATTTCTTGTTAATTTTTGCAGCTTTTATGCTATTATCGGGCAGCCTGCTGGCAGCTGACGCTGTTATCAAAGTTGACCGAGATTTGGATGTGCCATCGTTCTTGGGGTATGTTGACGATGAATTCATAATCGTTGTCAAGGCAGGAGTTGTAAGCAATTTTGATTCTAAACTACTCTCATCCAATATGGTTTTTGAAAGTGTACCTGAGTTTGAGTTGCTCTCCGGAAGATTTGCCGTAATTCAGGAGCGCCAGCAGTTTCAGGGAAGAAAAGTTTCCCCTGCAGCTTCAGCAATAGAAAATGTCATGGCAAGACATTTTAAGATAAAGATTACTTTCGGTACTGTCGACGATGCGATGAAAGCCTACTCTGAACTTGATGCTGTAGAGAGTGTTCAGCCAATCGGTATTCATTCTCTTTACGCTACGCCTAACGACACCTACTACGACAATCCACCTGCTTCATTTTCATTTGACCAATGGCATTACTGGGATACTCACAGTATTGATGCCGACTTGGCCTGGGACACTCAAACCGGAGATGCTACCGTAGTAGTTGGTATTCTCGATTCCGGTACCCGTTATTTTCATACTGATCTCGGCGGAAACAATGCACCGTGGGGACCCAATAATCCGCAGATTAACGGAAACATCTGGATAAACGGAGGAGAAACTGCTGGTGACGGCATAGATAATGACGGCAACGGTTATATTGATGATATAGTAGGTTACGATTTTGTGTCATCGACAAATGCTATCTCCTGCTCGTGTAAGGACCAGGACTGTGATACAGCAGATAACGATCCTGATGACGGCGATGGTCATGGCACGCACGTATCTGGAACAGTTGCTGCTATTACCAACAATGGTCGCGCAGTAGCCGGTATAGCCGGTGGCTTTAGTGACGGCACTACCTCCGGTGCCGGCAACGGCTCCAAAATAATGGCCCTCAGAATCGGCTGGCATGCCCGCTGCATGGGCTTTATTACCGGTGTAGTTCGTATGGATTATGCCGCAGAAGCCATGAACTATGTGGCTGACCAGGTTGATGCCGGTGTAAATGTTGCCGCAATAAACTGCTCCTGGGGTTCATCAAATTCGGGCGGTCTCGGCGCTGCAGTCGATAACCTGTTGGCCCACGATGTGGTAATCGTTGTTGCTGCCGGTAACAGTAACTCCACCAATACCAGCTATCTGAGCAGCAGAGGAGACTGTCTTGATGTGGCAGCTACTGATCGCAATGGCATCGGCGCCAGTTTTACCAATCATGGTCCCTGGGTCGATGTGGCTGCTCCGGGTGTAGATATTATGAGCACCTACGCTAATCCTGATGACGCAGATTTGACTCATAACTACGTTGCCCTTTTGAGTGGAACGTCAATGTCAGCTCCGCATATCTGCGGAATTTTGGCGCTATTAGAGTCCTGCAACCCGGCCCTGACCGGCCCTCAGAAATTCAACTTAATCGTAAATAATACCGACCCGTACACCGACTCACGCGACCTTGGCTCAGGCATAGCCAATGCAAATAAAGCTTTAAGTGCCGCAAGTTGCGCTACCTGTGCTGAAACCACTCCGGTCGCTAATTTTAGCGGTACACCGACAAGCGGTGATACACCTCTGACAGTCAGTTTTACTGACGCTTCTTCCAATAATCCGGCTACCTGGTCATGGGATTTTGGTGATGGTGCAAATTCAAGTGAACAAAACCCGTCTCACGAATATTCGACTGCCGGTACTTTTACGGTGGCACTTACTGCCAGCAACTGCGCCGGATCAGGTGTGGAAACTAAGGTTGACTATATAACTGTAACAACGCCGCCAGCCGCGACCGAGATGCTAGTCTTTGACATAGTTGTCTCACGGATTAAAATGAGCAAGGGCTTTAAAACGGGAACAGCTGATATCACAATCTTTGATGCCAACAGCCAGCCTGTGGAAAATGCGACCGTTACCGGTAACTTCAGCGGCAAGACATCAGAGACGGGACTGACCGCCCTGACAAATGCCAGTGGGGTGGCGACATTTTTATCAGCCAGTGTCAAAGGTGGCGGAGAGTGGTGCTTTGAAGTTACAAATGTTACTCATGTTACTCTGACTTATAATTCGTTTCTCAATAACGTCACTCAGTCCTGTGAGAGCGGTGATCTGTTTTCAGTCGGAGAGCCGATAATATCGGAGCTTCCAAATGATTATGTGCTTTTGCAGAACCATCCTAATCCGTTTAATCCGAGCACAAACATTTCGTTTACGTTGCCGCAGTCAATGTATATAACGCTCGAAGTGTTTAATGTAGCCGGCCAGCGTATTGCTATGGTTGCGGTAGGAAGTTTTAGTTCAGGCGAACACACGGTCACCTGGAACGCTGAACGTTATTCATCCGGTGTTTATTTTTATCGTTTGACAAGACCAGATTTAGTTCAGACGAAAAAGATGTTGCTTTTGAAATAGAGGCATAGTTAAGGTTTAATTTTAAGCAAGTTGTGATAATATTTAGAAAGCCGCCTGACTTGGTAAAGTCGAGCGGCTTTTTGAATTCATGAAGTCGGCTAATTAATTCTTAAGATTTGACCCAAACTATAAGCATGGCAATTCCGGCCAAAGTCATACCCCCGCCGGCGATTCGCCCGCCCAGATTACCGAAAGGAATTACTTTCTCCAAAAGAACGAACAATGTAATACCGGCTATCCAGTACAAACTCATGACACCGCCAAAAAACAGCAGCCCCATCAAAATCCAGCAGCAGCCGATACAATAAGCGCCGTGCTCCAGGCCCATTCTGAAAGCACCCCATGATCCCGGCCTCCAGCTTTGTGAAATAAAACGGGCAGGTTCCCGGCAGTGTTTCAGGCAGGCATCTTTATATGGGGTCAGCTGAAAGAGTCCGGCAGCGATAAGAAGAGAAGCTCCAAAAAGCGGGCTGTTTGAAACCATCATAGGGGAGAGCAGAGCCGCTTCGTCTAAGCCCCATTGTGCCAGAGTAGCACCTAAACTAAAAAGCGACCACATCACTACATAGCCAAAAACAAAAGTTGAAGTAGGTACTAAAGTTATGCCCTGCTTAGCAGCTTTGCGGGAGATAGCCGCATAAATCAGCGCCATCGGCACTGCGGTCGGTACCATCATGCCAATCATCATGATAACCCACATTAGCAGCATGGCAATAAAGTATGAGGCGTCCCAGTCCTGCATCATCATCATGTCGCAGGCCTCACCAGACATCATACCGCTCATATCCATGCCCACGGCCATATCAATCAGATACAGCCACGATAAAATAGTCACAACTCCTAAGAGCGAGAGAATTGCAACTTTATCCCGCCAGGGCAGAGACCGAATTAGTAGTGCATTTTCAGAATCTGACATAGCTTCCGATATTACCGAATTACGCCGTCTTGAGTCATATTAAGAAGATTGAATTGTCCATAGCTGCCATCGAGATCAAGTTCCAGGCCTTTGACAGTACATTTGCTTTTGCCTGAACCAACTTCAGCGATAGTATACTCAAAACCATCCGGCAAATTGATGCGTGCGCGTGACGGTTCTCCCGAGAAAGGACTTATCATAGGAGTACCGGTTGATTCTACAATGCCGGGGATATTTAGTTTACCCTGACGAGCATCGACATCGATAGAAATTTCAATTGGCGCAAATATCGGGTCGCGAACTTCGGACATGGTGCTATTATACACAAAAAAGTGAGTTGCCCCGGGGGCAGTTGATTCACCGTATAATATTTTGGCCAGCGCTGCGCTTGTTCTTCAGTAGCGCTTTCGTCAATTATAGCCAGTTGCTTGCCATTACCCGCGGCGATTTCACCGGGCCATTTTACGAGCAAGGCCCATTTTAAGCCATCCAGCTTAGTGTCATTGAAAAAGCCCTCGTTAATAATACCGCACAAAACTGCTTCGCAAGAGCCATGTGTCGTTGGTGCGTTAAACTGGCAGGGGCAGCCGTAGTTGCAGTTGCAGTTGCCGTATTCTACGCCCTTAATCATCCATTTGTCTGACATAGTAATTACCTCCGTTTAGATTAAGAATATATTATAAAATCCAAATAATCTCTGAATTGTTGTTCTGTCAACTATATTTAAAGGTCGTGGTTAATCTTCTTT
>JADFLZ010000162.1 GCA_022564135.1 Candidatus Zixiibacteriota bacterium | reverse complement strand
ACTCATAAAACTGTTTCAGGCTGGAAAGTTTCCGGGCAACGGTGGCCGGTTTTCTACTCGCTTGCTTGAGAGCCTCGACATATTTCGAAGCCACTCTGGCTTTGGCTTTGGAGGCATCACTACAGCCGGTGAGAACTCTGAATTCGCTCAAATCCGCAGCATAGGCATTGATTGTATTTGAGGAGAGTCCTCTTTCCAGTCTTATAAACTGGAGAAAATCCTCGGTTTGAATATCGATTGCTTTGCTTTTATAAGAGTCCATGTGCTATTGCCACTATACCTACGACTGTGTAGCCATTTTGTTCAAGGCACTTTTTAGCTTCTAAAACCGTAGCGCCAGTTGTTACTACGTCATCTACAAGCAGGACGCGCTTGATTTCCTTTTCGCCTTTGACCGCTGTAAAAACTCCGGCGACGTTGTCCTTACGCTTTTCAAGTTTGAGTCTGGCCTGAGGACGTCGGCGCTTGTGGCGGTACAAGATATTATCGGCTATTTCCATATTTGTAAGAGAGGCCAGTTCCCTGGCCAGAAGTTCGGCTTGATTATAGCCGCGCTGGTTTTTTCGGGCGGCATGTAGCGGAATCGGAACAATTGCCTGGGCGTTTAAGTCAGCAAACTGTTTTTCGAATTTTGAGGCTAACAGCCGTGCAAACGTTTTTGCCGGAGATGTTATTCCGCGAAATTTAAAATTAATGACAATTTCTTTTAGAGGCGGCCTGTAATCAGCATAAACATAAAGCAATGCCGAATCTTTGAGACAAATCGGACACTGGCTCTGACCGGGGACGATACTATCACAGTTTAAACATAAAGGATGAGCGAACTCTTCTATTTTCTGAAAGCAAGCTTCGCAGATCGAATCTTCGTCTTCATAATACTTTCCGCAGCCAAGACAAAGCGGCGGGAAGAAAAAATCAAGAAACCCTTTAAGCCACTCCTGCTCTGCTATCGCCGGCATAGGTCATCAATTGGATTGGGTCGCAAGATCGACCCTGTTTGTTTTACTTTTGAACTTGCGCAGAAAAGACCTCAGAGTATAGTATCCCGCCAGAGAAGTAAGCCCTATGGCGGTCACAAGCGAATACCAGCCGCCCCCTTCGGTTAAATGCTGGTGTGCTGCTTCCGAAGTGCTGACAACAATAAATTGACCTAACCAGTCCGTAAACATGCCGCAAAAAACAGAAACCCCGACTATTATTAGAAGATAGCGCACTACCGACCAGCCGCCAATAATCCGGGTGACAACTACCAGCGAAGCAATATTTGTGGCAGGACCTACCAGCAGAAAAACCAGCACCGCCCCGGGTGAAAAACCGAGCACCAAAAAGGCAGCTGCCAGAGGAGTTGACGAGGTGGCACAGATATAGAGCGGCAGGCCTAATAAAATAGCGCCGAAATAACTGCCCCAGCCCTCACGCAGCCAGAGAGGTAAAATTGACATATCGGTGCCCATGAAAGTCACCACTATGCCGGACAAAAGGAAACCGAGTAACAGATATGGCGAGAGGTCGGCCAGAAGAGTGGTGTAAGCGTATTTTATCCCCTCTATAAATTTTACATAAATTGGTCTGGTGTCTGTTTCATCGGATTCAGCAGTACTGTGACAACAGCTGCAGCCTGCAGCAGCCTCCTCGTTTGAGACCGCCTCTGCTGCTTTGTTTGTGTCATAAAACGACTCTACTATGCCTGCCGTCATCGCTGTTATAAATGCTGCCACCGGTCTGATGACGGCCATGAAAGGTCCCAGTAAAGTGTAAGTAAGAACTATCGAATCGGCGCCGGTCTCGGGAGTAGATACTAAGAAAGAAACTGTGGCGCCTTTTCTGACGCCCGATTTACGCAGCATCTGTGCCACAGGCAGAACAGAGCAGGAACAAAGCGGCAAGGGAATGCCGATCATGGTTGCATAGAAAACATCGCGGAATTTTCCTTTACCAAGAAATTTCTTGAGAGTCTTTTCATTAAAAAAGACACTCAGCAGACCAGCCAGAGTCAGACCTGCTGTCAAGGCCGCTGCCGAAGCAACAATCATCTGCCACGAAGAAAAAATTATTTGTCCTAAATAATCAAACATCTATTAAGCACCCATCTCGTTTATCAGTTTTCGGGCTCTGTCAGCCGCCTCGCCTTCGGACTCTAACTTTAAATATTCGCCCATGTAAAATTTAGCAGAGTCGCTAAGCCCTTGTCCAGAAAAAACAACTCCCAGATTAAACAAAGCTATGCCATGTGACGGATCAATGGCAAGCACCTCATGGAATTCTTCAAGTGCCCGGTCGCCGAGTCCCATGCCATAGAGGCAGGAGCCAAAATCTGACCGAACATTGACAGAGGTGCTGTCAATATCAAGTGCTCTTTTGTAACATTCGGCCGCCAGAGGGAAATTGCCTTCGTCCATATAACTGTCGCCAACTGTTACCAGTCCGCCGAAATCTTCGGGTAAAACCGGAAACGTCATTTCCATACCGTCCGGGCCGTGACCGGTCATCTGCTGCGGCTGACTCGCCTCAGGAACCGGCTCAGGCTCCACTATTACGAAATAGCTCAGCGTAATCAGCAAAACAACTCCTGCAGCAAGGGACATATCACGGAAGCGAGTAGAATTGTCCTTTTGAGGCTTATCCGACTGCCTGTCAGGCTGGTCATGAGTCAGATTTTCCTGCCTTGAACCGCATTCCGGACAAAATTTGGCCGAAGAGTCAATTTCTATCCGGCATGATTTACACTGAATTTTACTCATATTTACCAATATATGCTTGAGTAATGCCGCCACCAAGTTATATCTTCGAAAGCGGCGTTGCCGCTCAATTGTAGCGGTCTTAATTCAATATTTTGACAGGGAAAAAGAGAAATGAAACGATTAAAGTTCTGTTTGTTGGTTTGTTTAGCACTAATAACGGCGGTATCGAATTCAATTTCCGGAAGCTATAAAATAACCGGACCGGCTGTTTATGAACATATATCGGTTCTGGCTGATGATTCCCTTGAAGGCCGTCAGGTGGGAGAAGCCGGCGAATGGAAAGCTGCTCAATATATTTCATCGGTATTCGACGATATCGGGCTTACCAGAGCCGGAGATAACGGCAGCAGCTTGCAGTCATTCATATTCACCAAAAAAATCGAACTTGGTCAGAACAACAGGCTCAGCCTAAACGGCGCAGAATTAAAACTTCACCAGGAATTTGAACCGATGCGGCAATCGGCCTCGCTCGAATTCTCTTTTGAAAATTTAGTTTTCGTAAATTACGGAATTATCGTTGACAGTTCCGATGGTTCATACAGCGACTATGACGGGCTTGAAGTTGACGGCAAAGCCGTCATCATCAAGAGATACGCGCCGGACTCAAGCGACAATCCGCATCTGGATTTTAACAAATACAGTTCACTGACGAATAAAATTGCAACTGCCATAGCGCAGGGAGCCGCCGGTATATTTTTTATAACTCCAGGTTCATATGATGATACTCTGCCGAAATTTGGTGCCACCAGAATAACACCCAAAGATATTCCAATCGTCCATTTGCGAAGAGCCGCTCTGGAAAGACTAAAACTTAATCTGGACAGTCCTTTAGTTTTGGCAGCAGTAGGTGAAACCGAACTTGTAAAAACCAGAGACAGCGGCTACAACGTCCTCGGCCTGCTTGATACGGGCAACGACAGCACGGTTATAATCGGCGCCCACTATGACCATCTCGGCTGGGGCGCATCAGGTTCTCGTTATATGGGTAAAGAAAAAATGATTCATAACGGAGCTGACGACAATGCTTCGGGCGTAGCCGCTGTTTTAGAACTGGCCAGATATTTTGAAAGCAAAAAAGATGAACTGAATTATTCAATTCTGTTTGCAGCTTTCTCAGGTGAAGAAGCCGGCCTACTGGGCTCAAACTACTTTTCAAAAAATATGACAGTGAACCCTGAAGCAGTAAGAATGATGATTAACTTCGATATGATTGGCCGCTTAAAAGACCAGGAAAACGTTCTGGCGATATTCGGCACAGGCACAACTGCCCAGTTTAAGTCTTATTTCGACAGCCTTGATTCTGACGAACTGAAAATTGTCAATAAGGAACCGGGCACGGGACCATCTGACCATACCTCGTTTTATAATCAGTCTATTCCGGTACTGCACTTTTTTACCGGGGCGCATACTGATTACCATAAACCGAGTGACGATATCGAATCTGTTGATATTGAAGGCACTCTCAAAGTTATAGAACTGGCAGCAAAGACAATTACGCATTTTGACAAGCTCGCAGAAGAGCTTCTGTTTCAGAAGACAGTCGACCCCGATGCCGGCAGAAGGCGGGCTTCGTTTTCAGTTACACTGGGAATTATGCCGGATTACATTGCCGAAGTTAAAGGACTGCGAGTTGACGGTGTCACTCCGGAAAGACCGGGCGACCGGGCCGGTTTGCTCTCCGGCGACATAATTATTGGCATAGGCGGTAATCCGATCGGTGATATTTATGATTATATGAACTGTCTGGGGAAATTCCGCAAGCATGACACTACTTACGTAATTGTAGAAAGAGCCAGCGACACTTTGAAACTTGAAGTAATTTTTGAATGAACAAATAAATCAGGACGGCTTATTACCTCTGGCCCTTACAATAGAAATTACGCCTTTGATTTTGCGTACCTTGTCGAATATCTGATTTAAGTGCCTTAAGTCGGCAACTTCGATAACAAACCTGCCTACAGCCGAGGCATCGCGGGCAAACATTTCTGCGCCTCGCACATTGGTATCCGAGTCAGAAATTGCCTGCGTTATATCGCGCAGCATGTTCTTGCGGTCTTCGACAATCAGCTCAAGTTCGACCACAAATGACTGTCCGGATTCTTTATCCCATTCGACATCGATCCGTCTTTCCGGAAAAGAATCCTGAAGAATGACAGCCTGATCGCATTCGGCGGTGTGTACAGTTACTCCCCGACCTCTGGTTATAAAACCAATTATCTCTTCACCCGGGACCGGCTGGCAGCATCTGGCGAACTGGAACATCATATCAGCCATGCCGCCGACTTTGATACCCTTAGAACCCCGAATGCGTTCAATCACCTGGCTGACAAATCCTGCTTCTTCCTTTTCTTCAGGTGGCGAGATTAAATCAAGAAGCGGCCGCATTGACATTGAACCGTTGCCAATTCCTGCCAGAAGATCAAGTGCGGCTCCCCGCTCAAGCTGCGTAGCGTAAACTTGAAGTTCATTGTCTGACGGCATCGGTTTTCTGATTTCTTTTAATTTTCTCTCGAGAATCTGTCGTCCCAGATCCACAGCCTGGTCAAAGCCGGCTTTCTTGAGCCAGCGTTTGATTCTTGATCTGGCATTGGCTGTCTTGACAAGTTTCAGCCAGTCACGCGAGGGGGTCTGGCTGGTGCTGGTTGTAATCTCTATCGAATCGCCCGACTGAAGTTTTGTAGAAAGCGGCTGAAGTCTGCCGTTTATTTTAGCTCCGGTACAGTGAGAGCCGACTTCGGTGTGAATCTGATAAGCAAAATCGAGCGGGCAGGAACCCTTGGGAAGATGCACGATTTCTCCCTTAGGAGTAAAAACAAAGATGTCCTCGGAGAAAAGATCAATTTTTAAGTATTCCAGAAATTCCGATGGATTTTCCATATCTTTCTGCCAGTCGAGAACATCACGCAGCCAGATCATCTGCCTGTCAGACTTGCTCATCTGCTGCCGGCCTTCTTTGTAGAGCCAGTGGGCGGCGATTCCGTTTTCTGCGCCATGTTGCATCTGCTGGGTGCGTATCTGT
>JADFLZ010000161.1 GCA_022564135.1 Candidatus Zixiibacteriota bacterium | reverse complement strand
GCTAAGCGCAAAGCTTCAGCGCGTAAACGTCCGAAAGCTCGTTCACGGAAGAAAAGATAATCATCTGATTATTTGATAAAAGCCCGCCGTTTTTGGCGGGCTTTTTTTATTGGGAGAGAGCTGTCGCTGCGCCAAATTAGAAATTAACGGTTTTAGCCGTAATTGAATTATTGACGGCTATTTCCATTATGCTTATCTTTCTATTGACCGGCTCATCGGTCAGTATCAATTGAGCACAAGCTGAGGAGTAGGGATTTGCAGACTTTTTCCCGGATGTTGAGAGTCATCGCCATCGCTATCATATTAGTATTATTTGCAGCAAATGATACAATGTCTCAACCGGGCTGGTTGAAGCAGGCAATGTCCACTGCTGATACGCTCAAATTCGACAACGATGCTCCGGCAGTCATAATCGTCAATAGCTTGTCAATCAAAGTTGATAAAAGCGGCAATGCCAACAGCAAAATACGCAAGGCCTACAAGGTGCTGAAGCATAACGGTGGGATTAGAACTATCCTGAGTGTCGCCCAGGACCCGCTTCGATCTGTCAAAAGCCTCAAAGGCTGGCTGGTTCGGGCGGATGGTTCAACCCAGAAATTGAAAAAAGAGTATATAGTTGAAATAGGACTACAGGAAGCGGCAGGTTACTATGACGATCAGAATACTCTGGTGGCGACGTTCCCGGAGATAGAGACAGGCGACGTGATTGCCTATGAGTACGATTACAAGGAGAAATCTGGCTGGGAGGGGTATTTTCAGGGATTCGTTTTTCAAACCGACTTACCTGTAATTTCGTCTTTATTCAAAATTGAAATTCCAAAAGGCTGGGAGTTGGGCAGTTCGGAGCAATATCTTAAACCGGTAACAAAGAAGGTAGAAGAAAACAACCATGTCTGGACAGCGGGCTTCTTAAGTTATCGGCCGGATGAGCCGTATATGTCAAACTGGTCATTTCTGAGTCGTCGCCTGATTGTCAGCTGTTTTGAAAATGATGCGGATATGAATAGAGGTTTCAGAGAGTGGAAAGACGTCGCTGCTTGGGCTGAATTGCATCATAGAGGTCTCTTGAGGGTGAATGCAGGGATGAAGTCTGTTATATCCGAAATTTCAAAGAAAGATTCCACCAAAATCGGACGTATTGCGGAAGTGGCACGATGGATTCAGGGAAACGTTCGTTATGTTGCCCTGGAGCTGGGAGTAGGCAGGTTTCAGCCCAGATCAGCGGCTGTTACTTTTAAGAACAAGTATGGAGATTGTAAAGATAAAGCCACTTTGATGAGAGCAATGGTGGCAGCCTTAGATATCCGGTCGCAGCCTGTTCTTGCAAGCATCGGCAGCCACGTTGATGCCAATTTCCCTTCGCCGGGGCAGTTTAATCACGAAATCCTTTGCATTGCTCTTGATAGTTCTGAAGTGTCGCCCGAGTTCGAGAATGCCTGGGTAAACGGCTGGCTTTATTTCGATCCCACAGACCCTGCTACAACTATTGGAAACCTGCCAACGTCGCTTGAAGGGACCAGAGTTTTAAAAATATCGGAAACCGACTCAACCTTAGTAAAACTTCCGAAACTTAAGCCAGAGCAGCGCCGCAGATTTTACTTCGCCAGAGCAGAGATACTGCCAGATTATTCTTTGAAAGCAAAAATAACTATTAAAGATTATCAAAACTCGGCAGCAGAAAGTCGCTACCGCTGGCGCTCGACAACCATTGACGAACAAATTGATAAGTTACAAGAGAAGTTTTCTGAATCAATGCAAAATACAAAGATCACAGATTTTGCAAGGTTTGAAAGTGATGATTCTACCTGGGTTACTTTCACTCTCAGCGGAGATAGTTATTTAAATATTTCAGGAGACATTTTGTTATTGAAAGCAGATTTCTTTCACCCGGACAGAAAAAATCGGCTGACCAAAAAGAATCGGGTTCATCCGATTTTTTTCTCAGGTACCAGGATGATTGATTGCGAGATCGAGTGGGTTCTTCCAGAGGGACTTGAAGTCAGCGGTAAACTGGATTCAATTGCAACCGACTTTGATAATGTTTCTGTCACATGTACGCCCGAAATTATTGATGGCGGCCTGATTTTTCGATCACAGGTTGTTTATAATGGCTATGCCATAGCTGCTGAAGACTACAAACAGGCACAGAGGTTCGAAAAAGAACTGAAATCTGCAAATCGATTAAGGATATTTTTGGCCAAGAAATAGAACGAGGTGCTATGAATAATGCAAAAATAATATCGTTGGTTCTCTGTTTGATGTCGTTTGTGTTTATGCCGGTCGCTTTTTCTAAACCTGAGACAATCGAGTGGGAAGAGATTACCGAAGCTGATTGGTCAGTATCCGGTGATTCCTTATATGAAGGACATAGCGCTGTTATGATTTTTGAAAAAGTTCTGGCCGACGATAAAAAAATGGAAAAGAAAAAGTGTTATCGTACAATTTACAGGCGGATAAGGATTCTTGGGTATGAAGGGAGAAAGCAGGCTGACGTTGAGGCCCCGTTTTTTTATCTCGATCAGGAAATAGAATTAGTTAAAGGACGCACTATTTTGAGAGATGGCACTATAATCGAATTACAGAAAAGTCAGATAATTGAGAAGGAAGTGATTAAGACCAAGAAAAATAAATACAAGCAGCTATCTTTCTCTATTCCGGGTGTCAGCGACGATTGTATTATAGAATATATTTTGCAATACCGTCTTCGAAGAAACCCCCATGTTTGGACGGTTCAAAAAGATATCCCGCTAATTTCGGGTGAAATGCGCTGGATTTTTGGACGGTTCAGGGCACCGAAGTTCCTTGAAGAATTCTTAATCAGCTGGGTGACTCCAAACTACCTCTGGCTGAATCATTATTCTCGACCCAGTATCAAGCACATTCCCAATCTAAAAGAGTCAACAGAACTGCTGTTTAAAATCGATAACGTGCCTGCTTTTGAGACAGAACCTTATACTCTGCCGGAAGCATCACTAAAGACAAGATTGATCTGCTACTATGGCTCAAATGAACCGCCCATCACTTTTTGGGGAGGACGGGGTACCGCGATCGCCAAAAGGTATACCAGGTTTTCAAAAAAGAACAAAAAGCTTAAAAAAGTGATAAAATCATTCGAAGATTTACAAGCAAACCACGAGAAGATTGCCGCTGCCTATAAATGGGTTCAGGAGAATTTAATCAACATAGATTATGTGGACGCCACAAAGATTGATAAGTCCGGCAAGAAAAAAGAAATAAAGGTAAAAGAGCATAGATCAATCAATGACGTCATTAAAAGAGGCTACGCTGACAAAGAAATGATCCATTTTGTTTTTTGTGACATGTTAAGGGAAATGGGAATAGACGCGAGAATTTCTTACTTAAAAAGCCGCATTAACGGTATGTTCGAGGAGAAAGCCAAATACAGTCAATTTAATGAATCAATGGTTGCAGTCGTGGATGAACTGCAAAATTACGAATTTTATGCTCCTGGTTTTCCTTATTTGAACATCGGAGAAATACCCTGGCACTGTGAAGGTGTCAAGGCCTTAGTTGCAAACGCCGATGACATTTTTGTGACTGTGACCTTTTCTAAAGCCACCGACAATGTAACCAGCTATAAATATCAGTTTGATATATCCGACGAACTTGAAATCAGCGGACAGCAGAGTGCCAGTTATGGCGGTCATCAGGCCAGAAAAATGCGCATGGAAGTGCTGAATAAAGATACGGCGGATTTTCAAGCAATTCTTATGGAGGAATTTGAAGAAGATCAGTTTAAGGCTGAGAGAAATGATTTAGAGATTGAAAATTTATCAAAGCAAGAGCATAACCTGGAGTTAAGCTGCGAAGTTGAATTTCCTGCTCTGTCGATGATGGGCAGCAGGTTGATTTTCAAACCTTTCGATTATATGTCCGAAGTAAGCAACCCGTTTCATGCCACTGATCGCAGGCGTCCCTTGCTGTTTGACTACGCCTTCGAATTGTATGAAGAAGCAATTTTTACATTGCCTGAAGGCTGGCAGATTGATGCTTTGCCGGATTCTAAAGAGTTTGAAACTCAGGCCGGAAGCTGCCGAGTCAGTATATCATACTCAGAAAACATACTTTCAGTCCACCGCGAATTTGTGTTGATACAGCCATTTTGGGGCGCAGATGCCTATTCTTTGATAAAAGACCTGTTTCAACAACGCCAGAATATGTCGGGGTCAAGCATTATCCTGTCAAAAAAGACGAACGTTTCCGAAACGGATTAATGAGCAGCCTAATAGCTGCGGTTAGTGTTTCAGGCAGATCAATATTTATACTTCGGCTCCCAGCCCTCGGGACCGTTGCCCAGCATATCAAACATATGCCAGATCGAACAAAAATCATCGCCCGGACCAAAGAAAGCACTTGAGACTCTTTTTATCTTTCCGTTTTTGTCTTTTCGAAAAGTTGACATGCCCGGCCAGGGCTCGCCTTTTTCGCTCTGGAAGCCCATATCTTTGGTGAAGTCGCCGCCATCGTTTGAAAGATACTTGTAATTCCAATCACGCGAGGCCGCAAATTCCTTAAGCTGAGCCGGTCGGTCATGCGAGACCAAAGCAAAGCCGGCACGATTTTCCAGATGTTTGGTAAAACCGGTGAAGCCATCCGCCCAGAGAGTACAAAAGCTGCAGGACTTTCCCATATTGTGGATAATAATCAGGTCATTTTTTTTACCGAACAAACTGGAAAGTTTAACAGGCTTGCCGTCCGGGTCTTTGAGCGTGTAGTCGCTGACAGTTTTGGAGCTTACTTTCCGCCGCAGCCCGGCTACTTTAGCGCGGCTGACCGTAAGCTGTTTTTCTGCTCTGGCCAGTTGTTTTATTAAATCTGTTTTTTTGCTGGTACTTGTCGTTTTCTTCTTTGCTGTAGCTTTCTTTTTAAGAGCGGTAGTTTTTTTTAAACCGGTTTTCTTTTTTGTCGCCATTGTCTAGTCCTTTCGTTCAATCTAATTACTGGTAGCTGTGCTGTTGTACAGTTGTACAATGGGCTGTCTCAAATGTTTCTAAGTGTTGTATTCGTTAATTTATCTAGGTGGGCAATCTTTGGCAAGACAGCGGGTCGTTGTCTGTTAATAAATGTGATGCCTGGATATTTTCGATTCAATTTTCAAAGAAAGCGCTTGATATTGAAAAAGGCTGGCTATAATTTAGATTTTCTGGCAGGCTTAACCGATAGGCCGGCCAAAACTTATAAGAAAGCGGGCCGATGGCTTACACAGATACATTAAAGCGAAGCAGTTTCGGGCAGACTGAGAGGCAGGACAGCTGGTGGATTCAGCCGCTGGCCATTTTTCTGGGGTTTTCAGCTTTTATTCTCTATTCCACCTGGGCGGCGTTTCAGGGGGATAATTACCATTTCGGACCATATCTTTCGCCGTTTTACTCACCAGAGATTTTTGGAGACTCGATCCATTCTCTTTTTGGCCCAAAACCGGGCTGGTGGCCGCTCTGGCTGCCTTTTTCGCCGGCCTTTTTGATATTATGGGTGCCGGTAGGTTTTCGCCTTACCTGCTACTATTATAGAGGAGCTTATTACAAATCTTTTTGGGGCGATCCACCGGCATGTGCGGTCGGTGAACCACGCAAGAATTATCGGGGTGAAGCTTCATTTCCGCTGATTATACAGAATATTCACAGATACTTCCTCTATCTGGCTTTGATTCTCATAATTTTTCTGACCCATGATGTCTGGAACGCCATATGGTTTGTTGATCCGGCAACCGGTCAGAAAAGCTTTGGAATAGGTATCGGGACAATAGTACTGGCCGCCAACGTTACCCTG
>JADFLZ010000160.1 GCA_022564135.1 Candidatus Zixiibacteriota bacterium | reverse complement strand
TGGTCGCTCGGATTTATTTCTGACAAGTCCGGCAATGACATCTATCACTCTTTTCAATATGCTCAGGGAGCCGCTGCTCATATGTCACTGGGGATTCTTACCGACGACCGCGGTAACGATGTTTACTTTTCCAAAGGAGTCTCGCAGGGTTGCGGCCACGACTATGCCGCGGGTATTTTGCTGGACAGAGCAGGGAATGATACTTATACCGCCTATGATTTATCTCAGGCGGCCGGTTCAGCCAACGGCGTCGGCATTTTGATTGATAACTCAGGCGATGACCGTTATTTTATCCATAATCAAAAAAACAGTCAGGGTTACGGCAACCCCCGCCGAGATTTTGGCTCTATCGGTCTGTTCATTGACATCGGAGGCTCTGACCAATATCTGGGCAACGGCAGAGATGATTTTTTCTGGCAGACAAAATCAAAATGGGGCGGCGGTATGGATATTGAATTAAATCCTGCAGCTGCAGCTGAAAATAAAAATGAAAATTAGAATTTTCATAGCTGCCATATCTCTTATTGTACTGCCAGTTCTTACTTTAGCGGCTGCAGAATCAAACAGAACTCCGGTGCAGCTTCAAAAAAGAATAGATTCAATATTTGTGATAGCGTCATCAGGCGAACTTAAATATCGTGACAAGGTTGACCCGGCTATAGAGTCCCTGGCAAAACTTGGAGCCAAGGCAGTCCCGGCTTTGATTGATAAGTTCACTACCAAGTCTGCCAGAGAGCGTTTGACGATAATAAAGATTCTCAAGAAAATCGGCTCGCCGGCTCTGCCAGATTTGATTGATGCTCTGAGCCGGCCTGAGTGGCTGGTGGTAAAACGAGTCTGCTGGACACTGGGGGATATCAGTGACTCGGCTGCTGTCCTGCCGCTGACTAGTATAGCCAGTCATAACAACTGGCAGGTTCGAGAATACAGCATCAGGGCACTGGGAAAAATAGGAGATTTGCGGGCTATGGCAGCTGTTATAAATTCGTTTAATGACCCGGTAGGACAGGTGAGGAAAGCCGCTGTAGTTTCTGCCGGTCAATTAAACTCGGCTGAAACAATCTCATATCTGATTCAGATACTGGGAGATGCTTACTACGGCGCCAGATTGTCAGCGGTGGAAGCCTTGCTTACCAAGGACACGACCTTGTTGTTAGCACAGTTAAAAGAAACGCTTAAATCGGCCAGCGGCTTAAAAGCAAAACTGGCCATGAAAGTACTTGGCCAAATCGGCAATGATGAAGCTATGGATATTCTTTCAGAGCAGCTAAATTCCGGCAACCGGCAAAAAGTAGTAGACGCTGCCATTGCGATTGTGTCAGCCGACCCCAAAAATATCTGCGGTTACCATGAAAGCATATTCGAAAAAGTCAAAGGCAGATTGGACCTTCTTAAAATCAAATCGGTCAGGGCATCAGCGGGCGATGGCACGCACTCAACTAACTGATCAGCTCAATCGACTAAAAAGGCATCCGGGCGAGAGTTCAGCGGCTGTGTCTATGTCTATGCCTATGTTAAAGTCTAAACCAAAAATTCCGAGCCGTTACTTAGATTTCGCAGAAGCTCTCGGTGGAAAACTGATCACCAACAAGGCCGGAAGCTACTGCCTTATTCGCACAGTCTTTCCCATAGGCTACAGGCACGGCAGCTACGAGCTTACTACCTCAGAAATAAATAGTCCGCTGCCGCTGGCTGCTTTCGATTCAAACTGCAACAGCGAAACTATCGACTTTGGCTCAGTTCTGTTTATTGATACCGAAACAACCGGACTGGGCGGCACCGGAGCAGTAGCTTTTTTAATCGGAGCAGGCCGGATAATTGACGAAGGCTTCGAAGTGTTACAGTATATTATTCCCGATTACTCAGACGAAACCGCCATGCTGGAAGATTTAAATAGTATCTTTAGTGACGAGCTGACGGTCATAACTTTTAATGGCAAATCGTTTGATTTGCCGCTTCTGACTGACAGATTGATTATTAATCGTGTCGGCCGAAAACTGAGCTTCAAGCATCATCTGGACTTGCTTCATGCCTCACGAAGGCTTTTTAAGCGCCGACTGCAAAGCTGTACTCTGACAAATCTCGAAAGAGAACTGTTTGAATTCAATCGCACAGACGACATCCCCGGCTACCTGGTGCCGTCGGTATATTTCGACTGGTTAAACAGTGAAGACCTTTCGATGATGAATGCCGTAATTGAGCACAACCGGCTGGATATTGTTTCTCTTTTCTTTTTAGCCAGGCTAATTTCCGAGGCGTACTCAACAACCGGCGATAGTCTGAAATATTCCGAAGACTTACATTCGCTGTCAAAATGGTATGACCGCCGCCGGGAGCGTGAAAAAATAGAAGTTGTGTATAGCCAGGCTGAAAGGTTATCAGAAAACATGAGCGCCGAAGCAGTCTTGTTTTATGCCCGAAGTTTTAAGCGGCTAAGGAAATTTGATGAAAGCATAGAACTGCTTTCTAAGCTAACACTCGAAAATTCCAAACATGGTTTTTTGGCTAATATAGAGCTGGCTGTTCACTACGAGCACCGCCTCAAAGATTTGCACAAAGCGCTGGAGCATGCTGCGCAGGCCGGAAAATACCGGGAGATTCCTGCCAGTCAGAAAGTAAACTTGAGAAAACGAGTTGAGCGTTTAAAATTAAAACTTAAAAAAAGTAAGCTAACGGCGGATAAATTTTAGTCCGACTCTTTTACAATAATATCGGATCGGTTGCCCTTGACGGCCAGCAGGTTGGAAGCTTTCCCTAACTCAACCTGAGCGGTCTGCAGGCCGTGTTTATCAGAAATTGCGATGGCCTGAAAATCTGAAACATTTATGGTGCCGTTTTGTGTTTCCATCGTCAACAGAAGATTGATGCGCGGTGACAGGCCGAGGATAATTCTGCCGCCGCTGGCAACCACGGACGATTTCCCCTTGAGCTGCTCCAGCAGTTCCATAAAGACATCACCGTTGTTGCTTTTGATATTTATCGGCCCGACAATGTACGAAGTAAATATCTTGCCGTAGCGATTGCTGATATCCAGACTGCCGCCAATTTTTTCTGCTTTTATTACAGCATTGGCGTTTTCGAGTCTGGCTGAGCCGCTGACGTTATAAACCTTGAGAGGTTCGAATGAATTAATTATAACCAGATCGCCATCAATATGGCTGGCGCTGACGAAACCGTTTCTATTATTGACATGAACTTTGCCGGAGTGGTGATCAATATCTACCCGGCCGCTGCTGCGGACAGTCAAATCACCCTCGGAATAGGTTATTTCAACTGTACCATGCGAGTTGTCTACTTCGATTTTACCGCTGCAGTTCTGAATGCTGACCGGGCCGCCCATACGGCTTTGAACTAAGATATTGCCCGATACTTTTTCAAGTTCTATCTTTCCGCCGCTGTTGACTATTTCTATATCACCTTCGATTTTAAACAAATCTATAAAGCTGTTGCTTGATTTAATTTTTATATTATTCTCAAGCTCACTCAGGCTTATCTGGCCGGCAGAATTATTAATATTCAAATCATTTTTGAAAGGAACCATCAGATTAAGATGGCTGGCGATTATTCTGGTCCGAAGGTCAGTAAGTTTCGGCACGACAGCCTCGATATACACGTTACGTTTTTCTTCAAACATTCTTATCTGAATCTGCCGCCCAAACTTTTCAGCCAGACCCGGTTTGACCGAAACGATTGAAATATCATAGCTGGCCGAGACCTGGTCTTTATCCCAGCCGGTAATGCTCATTTTGCCGAACGGGTTAATTACCATTATTACAGATTTTCCGGAAGATATATTTATGCTGTCGCGGAAAGTTTTTATAAAAGTATTTGAATTACCACTATGAAAAAAGTGGATGTCCTGAGTATGTTCACGTGCTGGTAATTTTGGGGGTCTGGGAGGTTCGGGTATTTCAGCGATTTCGGGTACGGAGACGACAACCGGAGCGGTTCCATCAGAGGAAAGAATTACCCGGGTAATATCGCCATTGCTATTCGCCGTTACTTGTATTTCAGGAATATTTATTAGCGCTACAACTTCTGCCAGACTGGCCAGGGAATCCTGCATGACAGTTACAACGTATTGCTGAATAACCCGGCGGCGAATTTTATCTCCTGCAGTTTTGGAGACTACTTCGACTACAAGCTGTTCTTTTAAGAAGTCGAGTTCTGTTATAAGCGAATTTGTCAGGCGGAGAACTTTCAATCTCTCCTTGGTGCCTTTAATCTCACCGCTGTGTAATGCCTCTCCTTTTCTGGCAAGAGACAGACTTTTCTTTCGCAGGGACAGTTCCCCTTTTAATTCTTCAATCTCTATGATCAGCTCATCCAGATTATCATAGTAGCCTGACTTTGAGAGGTTGCTGCAAAGATTTTGAAGAGACTTGTAGTTTTGAGCGGCATCCTTGTCGTCAAGTCTTTCAAAATAGCGGCAGTAGTCAGTGCTCAAATAGATTAACTGCTCCAGCAGATAAGCGTACTCTTCGGCCAGCTTGCGCGTTTCTTTGTCCATCTTTATCAGATTTCCACGATGGTCGCTGTCGGCTTTGGGAGCATTTTGGCCATGTCCTGTGCCGGCCAGCAAAAGAAGGCTCAGTGTCAGAGCTATAGCTGTAATGAAAAGAGAAAGACTGCGACCTTTCCATCTGATAACACGCGCCTTGGGTTTGCGCACACCATAGCCGGCACCGTCCCAGGGGTTCTCAGCAGTGGTAGAACTATGCCAGAGCTCAGATTGGTTCAAATTATGTCTGTTGTGATATCTCATAGAATTTCGCGCTAACTTTATATGTCTCAGTCCTTTAAGTTTACTTTTGCCGGCAACAGCTGTCTGCTGCTCTTTATTCCCTTAATACTTACGGATTATTATAGCTTTAGTTTCGGGCCTGCGCAAAGAAAAACTGTGAGTATCTTATTGAAATACAGAAACTTACGAAAAGGCTCAGAACTTTATTCGCCAATAAATCTAAAAAATCAGCCCTAAGTTAATTCCGAATCGAAACTGGCTGGATTTTAAGTCATGAGGCAGGCCGCCAAACGAGGTACCGACCGGGAATTCGTTGGGGCCGGCATCAGCATACTGCTCAAAAGTCTGGGTGGCATCAACTGAGAAATAATCATAACTGGCCTGGAATTCTACGAAAGGCTGGCCGCCTGATATTTGATCGTTTAAGTCCCAGCGAATATTGCCACCAGTTAGAATGCCAGTGCCAGTGCCGTCAGCAAAAGAGTGAAATCCTCTAAGCAGGTGGTCATCAAAATCTTCGGCCCAGACCATTGTAAAAGCTGATTTCAAGTTGAGCTTAACTTTCGATGAGAATTCTTTTTGAAAAGAAAGACCGAACTTTGGTCCTTTATAAGTTATCCAGTAATCAATAGCCGGCTCTGTTCCTGATTGCAGCTGCCGGGTTAAATTCGAATCGATAAACCAGCCGCTGAAGCCGATTATTTCCTGCTCTATCTTTTGATAGCGGTAGCCGCCCAGGATTGAAATGGAGGCTGTGCCAAAATCAAAAATAAGCGCTGTGCCTTCGATGTCAAATATCAGCATTTTCATTTTTGCGTCAGATTCGGTGTAACTGAATTTGCCATCAAATACGCCAGGATCTGTAATCCAGTCATGGTCTTTCATCAGCCCGCCCGGGTCACCAACGTTGGTGTAGAGCCCAAGCTCCACCGTCCAGATTGTTTTCTCCTGGTTACTTTTTATAATGCCGACAGAGCCGCCGGCCATCGCGACATCCAGCGGGAATTCCAGAAGGCTTCTGATGGCGTAATCAACAGTATCACCTGAAGGCAAAACTTCCGGAAAAGAAATATTGAAATCATATTCTGTCTGGCCGG
>JADFLZ010000005.1 GCA_022564135.1 Candidatus Zixiibacteriota bacterium | reverse complement strand
AAATAAATCATTGCGGGGTCGTCATCTACAGATATTCTACGAGTGCATTTTTTCAATGCTTCGTGTAGCCACTCTTCCTCGGGGTATTCTTTCTTAGCCATTTCAACGAGCCAAGTAGGATCATATGTTGCGTCATTGAGTGAATTCATTGTCAAATACCTCTAAAAACTATTATATCAGAATGTACCGAATTTGAGTGAAAAGTGTTACTTCTAATCTCTTTCAGCTATTTGTAGGGCAGAACCACTCCCAAGCAAGCTCGGGAGGCCATGGTGCCCTACCATCTTACTTACCCATTTCATGTGGTGTCAGCTGTCCCCCATCTGACAAGTGGTTCCGTCATTGCGAACCCTGATGGAATCAGGGTGTGGCAATCTCGTCTTAAACTACTGAGATTGCCGCGTCACCCCCGCCAAGAACGAGGTGCTCCTCGCAATGACAGGCCTTCAGAAATCAATTCTGCTGACAGGGGCTTAGCCCCTTTTATTATTCCCTACCAGAACCATAGAATTAAAACAGGAGCCCCCGACGGCTTTTGATTTCAAAATGACATTCCATCCTTAAAAAATCACATATATGCAATTTTCTGCATCATTTTTTACTTTCTAGTATCATTATCTACTGGCCTGAAATCGACTGCTATCGAATAATCCGCTTGACTAAATGGCCATTCTTTATTCTATTTAGCCCTATAGGCTTATAGGGTTCTCCCTTTAGAAAAACATAAGTTTTCGCAGAAATAATTCGTCAATTGGACGGCTTATTGCTCATATACGAATCGAAAGAATTAACTTTTATAAACATTAGGAAAATATTTTGATTAAGAGAGCTTTAGTACTAATAGGACTCATCGGAATGCTTTCGGTGCCTGTCAGTTCGCAGGAATTGACATTGCCCGGTTTTCCGGTCGGGGTTGGTCTTGATGTCGACCAGAGCTTCTTCAGCCAGTATGATATACAGCTAAGAGCAGTGGCCGACTCACTCGGCAAATATCCCAAATCATTGGCGATTATCACCGGCGGTACCGATGGCAACCGCTACCCCAGATACAACGACGCCTTAAATCCGTCTCTGGCTTTAGGCCGGGCACAGGCTTTGAGAAACGTCTTAGTCGGCCAGTACAATGTTGATTCGACGCAGATTCTGGTGCAGTCGGCTGATGCCAAGCACAAAGGCGAACAGTATCGCTATGTCAGTATTCGGATCATTCATGGCCGGGCCGAAATAGAAAGCAGGCTGCATGTCTTAGAACAAAAAGAACCGCTGGATGGCAGAATCGCCGAGCTGAGCGAAAAAATAACTGCACTTGAGCAGAAACCAGAGCCAAGATTACTGATTGATGATCTGGCTTTGCATTTTTCCGGCGGACTCTCAACCTCTCCATTCGGACCGATTCCGATTATCGGCGGAGCGGTCTCCTGGAAAAAGTTTGCTTTTATTGAGGGCGTACTTGGCCATACTTTCTGGAGCAGCGATTTTGATTTCGCCGGAGTCAATCTTGACACCCGCAAGCGCATGGCCGGCGGTCAGGCTGTTGTCTATCCTTTTAAGAATAAACGAATCGGACTCTTAGGCGGCTGGTATCGGTTTGAAGAAATCTCTCAGACTTTTTATAAATATGTAAAGCTGTCCGAGGGGCCGGTCTTTGGTCTGCGCGGACTGGTTACCGAAAATATTTCCATAACAGCTTCCTATAATCCATCTAAACAATTAGAAGCAGGTTTCCCATTATCTAATACAGACAATGACCTCTTTCTGCTTTCACTAACTTACTTCCTGACCATCGGAGGGGAAAAATGAAAAGACTAATTTTTCTTACAACCTGCCTGGCACTATTTGCAGCCTTTCAAATTGTAATAAACTGCTCCAGCCCGCTGGACAGTTCAAATTTAACTCCGCCTATTCCCAATCCGGGCGTAGACACTATCTACATCACTGACACGGTAATAACATTTGATACTATATATTTAGACGACTCGGTAATAGTCGTAGACACTATTACAATTGTGATTACCGACACCGTCTTTATTTCTGATACTGTTATTGTTTATGACACTATTACAGTGGGTACTGCAGGTGTGGTTATCTGTACTGAGATTAGCTCGAAGCAGCATAAAATTGACTGGACATTTTTAAGTGTTCCGGCAGAATACCACCTGGCTTTCGAAGCAACTACTGACAGGGACAAGCCGACCAAAGCCCTGACAATTGAAGTCAACGGAGAGATGTTTTATTGGGATTTGACTCAGTTTGATAATTTCGATTTTGATTTTCAATTCACAGAATCGACTACTCTTATAATCTTGCCCGACCCGCCAAATGGTTTTGGTAATGGGGTGAGTCTGTGCCTGACCTTGCAGCCTAAGTAAACAGCGCAGGATTTGGTTTAGAATTCTGAAGGTGTCACACAAATTGTGCGGCACCTTTTTATTATTGTTCAGTTGGGATTTTGTTTAAAAGTTCTGTCATTCCCGCGTACTCAAGGGAGTCGAAGGGGCGAAAGGAGACCCTACAAAATTATCACCAGTTTGCCCATCTCAGTCCGGCTGTCGGACTCGACCACCCAGTAGTACAATCCCGAAACGACTCTCAGTCCGTTGCGGCTGATAAGCCCCCACTCGGCATGACGAGAGGTCGGGTCGCTGGGGTCTTTATCATGGTGAATCTCTCTGATCAAGTCGCCATCGAGTGAAAAAATGCTGATAGTGCATTTGGGCGGTATATTGGCGAAATGAATCCGGCGTAATCTTTCGCTCCAGCGGTCATCCTGATTTAAACCTTCAAAGCCACGCGCGCGGTAATTTGCATCAATCCGATACGGATTAGGGTAGACTACAATTTGTAAGCTGTCTTCACCCAATGCCGGGTCAACTATGTTCGCATAAATTTGCTGGGCGTTTTCTGTAATCGATGTTTCCAAAGGTTCGAGTCCTGATTTTGGCCAGCCAAAATCCATCGCCGTCACGCTGACATAGTAGGCCACTGTCGGAATGATATTTTCGATAGTAAACTCATACTCGAAGAATTTCAAATAGCCGTCAGCGGTGTAAAAGTCTGCTGTGATGGAATCTGCCGGTTTACCACGAGGGTCGGGGGCATTGGGGAATCGTTTGGTTATAGGTGTGGTAACGCCGAACTCTGAGACATTATGTTCATGTTTGACAAAGTAAAAAAGTGATTCGGGGAAGTTCGGGTGAGAGAATGGAAAGCTCGGGCGGTATTTGAAAACATCGAAGAGCGTATCGTTGCAGCTGTCGGCATAGGCGCATAGGATTTCCTCAAGTGTCATGGGGAAATCAAGCAGTTCCCAGCCCGCTTGCGGTTGTTTCTCGTAGTTGTAAACATACTTGTCATAGTTTTCAATGTCATACGATGCCAACAGCGAATAACTCGTCTCGCGGTCATCGCGGGCGATATATATTTTATACCCTTCAAAGTCTAATAACTTGGTAAAGATATCAGGTGTAGTTTCTGACTCCTGCCCGTTGAACCTGATATTTATGCCTTTGAAAGTCGGTGTAACCCACATTTTTGGCGTCGGCGGCGGCACAGCCGCCCGCCAGTCGGGCACGCCGTCACCTTTGTACCAGGTAGTTTCGGCCACAGTTGCAATCCAGTTAGAATTTGCATCAAGCACCGAATCAAAAACACAGACCCGAAACTCACCGGCGTAGCCGTCGTTGTCGGTGTCGATGCCGGGGTTGTCGTAAATCCATCTGGCCCATTGGGCGTTTTTGATTAAATCAGAAAAATCAAGATTAGCATAGTAGGCGTCAGTGTCACCGCCATAAAGATTCTTGAGGTTTCTCGGATCAGTATGAAAATTCTCGCCAGCTGAAATCACAAAGCGTAGCGGAATACTTCCTCCGGGAGGAATGTGAAAAGGACCGACCGAAAGCATGCCAAAATGCTGGTGTCCATCCATTATTTCCACAGCGACTTCTCTATTTGGATAGAGCCAGGTAGGGTCATATTGCCTGATGTCATTTATATATGGAATATCGTAATCGATTTCTCCATTGGATAAAATATGATATTCATTCACGTCGCCGTAGGGCCAGCCGATTCCGCCAGTCCTGAAATCTCGAAAGTTGAGCCTGTGTCTTGGGCCAAAGTCAGATTCGATATTATTATGCACTTTCATCCACCAGTTAAAAGAGTACTTAACAGTAGGACGTGGCAGAGTTATAAAATTGACTCCTGTAACACTTCTTGCAGACTTATATGGAACAAAGCCGGTTACAAATTTTCCGTTATATGGGTCGCCATCGTTGTCAGCCGACCAGGCCATATTCAAAGTGTCAAAGAGATCGCATTGATCAGAGGCCGGGTACCTTTCTATGAATCCAGAAATGTCGTCGTTAGCTATAGATAGTGATTCGTTAAAAACCCAGCCGTTTTTTGGGCAGATTGCAATACCAAAATAAAATTGTCCAAGTTGGTCATCACCAATGTTTTCTATAATCATTTCATAAATGACAAAATCTTGCGCATAGGCCAAAGACCAGGCATAAGATTTTTCGGTTACTCTGATGTTCAAAGGTTTATGAGGCCGTCGTCCAAAGTAGTCCCAGCCCACCCACTGGAATAATTGACTGGTCTTAAATGTGTCGGTGTAAACAGAAATATAGTCTTCTTCAGATACTGCGCCAATATATTCAGGTGATTCTAAGTCAAGATTGGAGCGGTGTAGAATATCTCCGTATGGGCTTTCATCCGGATTTAGCTCCTGCTTTACGCTAAATCCAGACGATACAAGTGTGTCTCCATTGACAATTGCTCCGAACACCAAGTAATTCTGAAAGTGCGAAATTTGACTCCCGGCAGGAAACTCACTTCCAACCCAGCCTTCTTGCCCTGTGAATACGTCCACGATAAATCCTGGTAATTTGCCACTTCCTACTAAGCCATAATTTGTCTTGGTTACTTTCAAATTTGATCTCTTATGAAACGTTAATTGAAAATCCGGCAGACCCAAAGAACTTAGTGAATGTTCAATAAGGAATTTTGAGTGAACAGGGTCAGGTTCGGTCTCTGCTGAAATAGTAGAAGATGATATAATGGCGAACATTAAAAAGAATTTTGAATGCACCAAAAAATGCAGCTTTAGCATTAACTCCCCTCCAGAGCAATAGTCTACTCAATAAACGAATAAGCAGTCCAGATTGTCCAATGATATTTTAGCGGATTTTGCCAACTTTTAATTATGGCCCGCTGGCCCACTGCTTGCGGCAAGGTCCTGAGTGAATAAAGCCCCGGCAAAATTCCTTTAATTATTGACAATTAACAGATTAAGTTTACATTTATAAAAGTTGTATTATTTTATAACGAATTACCTCACTTGAATCGTTTGCTCTCCCGCCGAAGTTAAGCGACACTTTCTAAAGAGGATTTGTATGAAGATAGTTTTAAAGCGCCATCTGGTGTTAAATATTTTGACGGTTTCTGCACTTTTTTGCCTGCCTGCAGCTGTAGTACAGGCTCAGGATACTTCTTTTTATTCTCTCTGCCTGGAAAGTCAGCTGACTCTTGACCCATCAGAAGGCTCTGATTGCTGGGGCTGGAGACACCCCTCAGGCACCGAGTACGCCATCATGGGTGTCGGCAATGGCATAGCCTTTGTAAACACGGACAACCTGCTGACAGAAGGGTTTGCCGAGGGTCCCACCGACGGAGTCTGCGGCGGCGCTTTCTGGAGGGATATGATGACCTGGGGCAATTACTGCTATGCCGTTTCCGAATGTTCCGGAACAAATGACGGTATCATCGTAATTGATATGTCATTTTTACCGGATAGCGTGCATATAGTCGGCACATTTGCTGTAAATCCCGGCGGCTCCAGAACATCGCATAACCTCTGTGTTGATTCGTTAAAAGGATATTTGTACGTCGAAGGCATCGGCTCTGCTAATAATACTGTTTATATTCATGATTTATCAAACCCTGAAAGCCCCTCCTATGTCACCAGCTTTGGTATAAGTTCCGGCATCCATGATATTTATGCCATGAACGATACTGTTTATGTGGCCGAAGGCGGCAATCATAGTTTTTCAATCTGGGATTTGACTAACAAGTCTTCCCCAGCATTGCTCGTCAGAGTTGCTGTTCCCAATTCGGGTTATGTGCATAATGTCTGGCCGACTGACAACCGGGACTATGTTGTAACCACCGAAGAAACAACCGGCAAATCTGTAAAAATTTGGGATGTCAGAGACTTAAATAACGTCAGTCTGGTGGGACAATATCTGGGACCAAACGGTATGGCTCACAACGCCCAGGTTAAAGGTAATAAAGTCTATTTGTCGCACTATGAATCGGGCGTGGCTGTGCTTGATATTTCCGACCCAACTAACCCGCTTGAAATAGCCAGATATGATTCCTATCCCGAAGGCGAAGGTCCTCCTGCCTTTAACGGCACCTGGGGCTGTTACCCTTTTGCATCAAATGGCTTGATATACGGCTCCAACATAGATGGCCGCTTGTGGATTCTTAGAGAAGAAGCAGCAGCGGTAGCCGATACCATATACCCGGGACCACCGACATATTTCGGCAGTGGTTTTGCAAAAATAGACATCTATGCTGTCAACACTCAGCCGCTAAAAAAACTGGTGATTCCTTTTAGTTATGCCGGCGGCGCTCCCATGACATTTATCGCCTGTTCGACCAAAGCAACCCGTGCCAGCGATTTCACACTTTCTCAAGCTGTAGCATTAGACAGCGCCAATAGCCGGGTAGTCTGGGAAATCGCAGGGACAGAACTACCACCCGGCTCCGGAAAAGTTATGACAGCCTGGTTTAAAATTGAATTTGGTTATTATCCGGCAACTCTCGACCATTTAGTTTTCATTGATGACTGGGGCGGTCATGAGCCGATTTTCTATGGTGACTGTTTCCAGTACCGGCCGTTTGATCTGGACTATGCCGATGTCTGTTGTGATGGACTGCGGGGGAATATCAACAACGATCCCGAAGGCAACAATGCCAACATAATCGACCTGACCTACCTCGTCGATTTTATCTTCAGGGGCGGTTCGGCGCCACTGTGTCCGGCAGAAGCTGACATAGACGGCAGCGGTAACAGCGGCGACGTAGTCGATTTAACCTATCTGGTTGATTACATTTTCAGAAGCGGCCCCGGACCGGTCAGCTGTAACTGACTTTTCATTATTAATTACTCATTATTTATAAATAAAGAAAGGCCGAAGAAAAATCTTCGGCCTAAAAAAACATCTTCGAATCTTTACAAAAAACGTGGCTACTTCTTGGCGTGCAGGATGAACTCGTAAGGGAAACTGACCCAGACTTTGACCGGCCGGCCATTTTGAATAGCCGGTTTGAATTTGCATCCATAAACAGCTTTCAGAGCAGCATCGTCGAGCGAAGTAATCCCTGAACTTATCTGAATAATTGCATCTCCTACAGATCCGTCTTTCTTTACCAGAACGCGTATGCGTACTGTTCCTTCTAACTGTGCCTGACGGGCCAGTCGCGGGTAGGCAGGTTTTTCCTTATGAATTATCTCCGGTTGAATTTCTACCGGTATAAAATCACCGGGCAGCGGATCATCATCTATGTCTATTACTATGCCTTCCCCCTCAGCGGTAATATCGGGGGCTACAATCTCGGCCAGTTCATCTTTGGTGGCCAGCACCACGTCTTCATCAAGCATCTCTTCGTCCGCAACCGGTTTGGGAATACCAATTTTGGGCAGCGCGATATCCGGCTGCTGAACCTGTATCTGCGGTGGCTTATGGGCAATGCTTGGCGGAGGTCCGAGGTCTGCAACTGTCTTGATTACTCTGCCTGTTAAATCAATAACGTCATCATCAAGACTTGATACTATCAGATATATGCCTGTAATAAGCACAAAGAAGCCGGTGATTATACCAGTACTCATCATAAAATATTTTTGATACTTTGATTTTAACTCATAGGCTCCGTAGGGAGAATAGATGGCACTGTCAAATCTATCAGCCATTAGAGCTCACCCCTCTCTGCAGCCTGCTCAGCAGCGCTTCTTATAATTTTGTCATCGCGCGGTTCCCATTCACCCATAGCGAAGCGGTAAGAAAATTTCTGGTCTTTGGGGATATCCCCTACGTCTATATCTAATTTATTAGCCGTATAAGCGTTCCAGGAGCGCTCCAGCAGATCTATGTCATCAAGGATATTCACCAGATCTTTATAAGTAGCATCTCTGTGAATCAAAACCAAGGTGCTGAGCTTTGAGTTTTTAGTGTTTTGCTCTCGCAAAAGTCCTATCAAAGTATCAGAATCAAGTATGTATTCTACAGTATCCGGCTTGGGGGCGGACGGCAGATAGATTGGCAGATTATCCGGGGTCGGGATTTTGAGGTTCCACCAGAAGCGGCCCAGTTCATCAACTCTGATAGTCAGCAAGTTGGATTCTTTGATATCGATAGGATCGGTCTGGTCTTTGGGCGGCAGATTAATTTCCATTGCCTGAGGCATGGAAAAAACAGTGGTAACCATGTAGAAAATCAAAAGCAAAAAGGCAATATCTACCATCGGTGTCATATCTATACGGATAGTCACCCGACGTTTTGGTCTTCTAAGGCCGCCGCCTTTTCCGGGCTTTCGCGCCCGCGCTGCTACTTCACCAGACATCTAATTTCTCTCTCTATTATTAAAACGAACCATTCTCTAAATTGTTTACTATCGAAATCTACTTTTCGTCCACTTCCAGGTCAGTAATTATCAAAAATCTTTCCAGATAGTTTTCCTGCATCGATTTCATCACATCCTGCATAACGCCAAAACTGGCATCCTGGTCGGCCTTAATAACTATCAGCGCTCGGGGGACTCTGGCGCGGGCACGGTTTATTACGTGGGCAACAGTGAATTTGTCGGCCGTTCTTACTAACCTGGCAGTAGTCAGGACGTCCCGACCTTCTATGTTGACAGTGGTTTTCAGCACAAAATCGACATAGATCGAATCATACTTGGTCACCGTAATATTAATAATATCCTTGTCAGGCAACTCGATTTGTGAATGTGAATCGGGCAGCTCAACCGCTCTGGCCTCCGGTGGTTTAAACTGGGTGGTGGCCATGTAGAATATCAGCAACAGAAATGCGATATCGACCATCGGGGTCATGTCGATCGATATATTTACGCGCCGTTTCTTTTTTATCGCCATTTATCAGATGCCCTGTTTGTCTTTTAATATCTGCATGACTTCAAAAGTAGCTTCGTCGGTGGTATAGTTAAAGCCATCTACTTTATTCACGAAAAAGTTGTAGAAAAAGATGCCCACAATACCGGACAAAAGACCGCCGGCTGTATTAATCAGCGCTTCGGAAATACCAACCGCCAGCTGAGTTGCGTCAATAACGCCGCCTTCGACATTACCGGTCGCCGCAAAGGCTCGAATCATACCTACGGTAGTTCCCAGCAGTCCGACCATGGTGGCAATCGAGGCGATGGTGGAAAGCGCAATCAAGTTGCGCTCCAGAAGAGGACCTTCCAGGGCGTTGGCCTCTTCGATAGCGGCCTGAGTCAGCTGGATTCTCTTTTCAGCATTATATGTGCTGTTGTCTTTGACCTCGCGGTATCGTTCTATACCGGCGCGGAGGACGTTGGCTGTGGTGCCACGCTGTTTATCACAGGCAGCAATAGCGCCATCAAAATCATTCCCCTGTAGTAACAATACCAGCTTTTTAAAGAAAACCTGAACCGAGCTCTGTCCTTTAGCCACTCTATAAAGCGACAAATAGCGCTCGCCCACAAAAATCAGAAGCATGATAAACATCATAATCAAAACGACTACCAGTGGTCCGCCCATATAGATAGAGTAAATAACGGGGTCATCGGAAAATCTGAAGACACCATAGAAAAGAAATAAACCAATTGCTAATGCAACAATCGCATTAAGCGTAATAAAGACAGTCTGTTTAACCACCTATTTGCTCCTTTATTAAACCTATCATCAAAAAATTAAATTTCCGCACCTTTAGCCGCACAAATTATTGAGCCTGCCAGGGCTACATATACTCCCGGCGAAATCACGCTAAGATAAGCGCCGATTCCATAACTGTCACCCAGACTCGTAAATGCTCCGGCGGCATCAAAACCGTATTCAGTTCCGAAAAACGCAAATAAGAAACCAGTAAGAAATAATATTAACGGCAACCAATTATATCTAAGCAGCTTCTTCAGTACCAGCGCCTGCTCGTCCGGACTACCCTTTATGCCATAAAGACCATAGAGAGTATAGGCCGGCAGCCCAACACAAAGTAAGGTATAAACAATAAATAGAATAACTGTAAGTATCAACGATATTCCCGATGAAAAAAGATATGAGCCTGTTGTACCGAAACTTATGATACCTCCGATTCCGGACAGTCGCGCATATTCTTTATGAATTGATTTTTTGGCCACCAGCGCGGTAATCAGTTCGCCGTCTAACTCTTCGCTGGTTGACGTCAACGGGCTGTAGATTAGTTGGCCATCATCGGCGGCAGCTTCAGTTTCAGCTGCCTCAGCATCAGAAACCTCAGCGTCTGGAGTTTCTTCAGTCGCAGAACTAACTTCTTCAGAGACATCTGCTGCCGGAATGTCAGCTGCTGCATCTTCTGCTACGACATCAGCTGTACCGTCTTCGAAAGCTGCTTCTTCAGGATCGTCTGAACTAACTACCGGCTCTTCTATTATCTGTGCAACCGGGGCATCTTCGACAATTTCATTGTAAACCGAGTACCAGGGCAGAAACAAGGCTACGAAGACCATAACCGCTCCGACCGTAACAGCTATTCTGTCGGTAAATGAGACTCTCTCTTCTAAGAGAGTACAGCTTTCCCGAAGATGGTCGTGTTTTTCGTGTCTGGCCCGAACATTAGCCAGAAACTTTTCTTTCTCAGCATCGGAATCAAACAGTTCTTTGGGGTCCTTGGGAAAGACTTCAAAACCGATAAAAGAGAATCTCTCTTTTTCAGTAATACGTTTACGAGCAGCTAAATTTTTCTTTTCTTCAGTCATTCAATGAAGCTCCTGAGTCAATCTCAAAAATTAGGCATTAGTCTCAAGTTAATCGTTAAACTCAAACTTTAAATCGTCCTGCCCTTTTTTCGCGATACTGTTTGAGGGCTCGCATTTGAGCACTTTGCCGTACCAATTATAAGCATTCTTGAAGTCATCGTTATAGTCTTTTTTTGCATTCATTTTGTCGGCGCCGCGCAAGTGGTAGCACTGAGCTATCCACATAATTAACTCAGCGTCGGAGCAGGCCCCCTTTTGATTAATGAGGCACTTATTAGCGTCTTTTAGAACGCTCAAAGCTTTTGAATAATTTTTGGTGCAGAGCCCCCCGAAATAGGCAAAGCCTATGGCCTTTTTGGCGTCGCAGTTACCGGGCTCCAGTTCAAGCAGCCTGTTAAACCACTTGACGCCTTCGCTGCAGTTGGCCAGCTGATAAAGATGCGTATTGGCCAGCAAACTGACTACTTTGGCATCATCGGGCTGGTGTGAGATATACTGGGTCAGCAGGTCGATAGCCAGCTGATAGTAGTCAACATCAGGGTCTGCTGTCTGCTGATTAAACTCCTCTTCCCCGTTGCCGCTTTCTTCTTCTAATTCTTCTTCATCAATATCCAAATCTTCACCGTCAGCGCCATTATTGGCCAGATGCAGGGCACAGAGTCCGGCGTTTTTGATAAAACTGAAAGATGCCGAGTCTATCCCCAGTTCTATTCTCCTCAGATAAAAGTCAATAGCCTGAGCATAGCTCTTATTGTTATGGTAGGCGATGGCGATATTCTGAAGAAGTCTGGGCTGGTCGGGGTCAACTTCAAGTGACTTCTGATACCAGGGCATAGCGCTCATAAACTGACGCGGTTTGCGATAATAAAAAGCGTCACCCAAAAGCTTGTACAGTTCGACCTCTCTTACAGTAGAGCGGTAAAAATCTTTATTCTGCGCCTCGGCCCATTCAATTTGGCTGAGCAAAGCCTCACCGGATTTATTATAGTCTCTGACACCCCAGAGTGATTTGCCATAATAAAAATAAGCGTCGCGCGGTACATACGGAATCGCAAAAAGTTTTTCAAAATATGAAACAGCTTCTTCGTAACCTCTGAGAGAGTAATACGACATGGCCATATCAAAGTAAGCGCGGTAATTGGAAGAATCCGCGGCGGCTTCGGAAAGTTTAAAATACTTTTGATAGGAGCCGATAGCGTCTTTGAAACGTTTGGTGCGATCATCGCGGGTAGTGGCAGAGCGGGCGGCCTTATAATAAATTCCTCCGGCACGCATCCAGGCAGGTGCATGGGTGCTGTCTTTTACAAGTACAATTTTCAACTTTTCAATAGCACAATTGTAATCTCTCATCTCCAGGCAGGCTTCAGCCCAATGGTAGTAAACTTCGAGTGAAGCAGTATCAATTTTGAGAGCCTCTTCATATTCTAAAATTGCCAGAGCCGGAATACCCTGATAGAAATTGGCGTCGCCGAGATTAATATGGTACTCAGCGTTGTCGGGATCAATGGCCAGAGCCCGCCTGAACGAACGGTCTGCCTCCTGATAATCTTCCTGGGCAAGTTTGACAAGTCCGAGGCCGTTCTCAAACCAGGCTTTTAATTTGCTGGCTTTCTTATGACCTCTATTCATTGATTTTTCGGCAGCTGCTATTTCGCCGAGCTTAAGTTGTGACAGTCCCAAAAAATAAAGAGACTGGAAGTGTTTCTTTTTCTTTTTCAGCGCCTTTTCGAATTGAGCCAGCGCCTCACTGTATTGCAGGCGATTGTAGTAAATTCTACCAAGAGTGAAATAATTAATATGATAGGCCGGGTCTAACCTGATTTCATTGGCCAGCAGGCTGACAGCCTTGGACGAATCCCCCTGATCAAGGGCGTCCTGAATGTCCTGCCTTAGTTTTTGCCCGAAAGCCGGCTCAACTGAGACAACCACAGCCATCAGGACCAGGGCACAAATGTAGAAACAGCTATAACAACGAGTAGTCACTTTTATCAAATCTCCTAAAACTAAACAGATTGACCAATTTATGTCCAAATAGTCTATTGTCAAGACTAAATTGGCCCTTAACTCCTGCCTGTGGTGCAACTTCGGCGTTTAAAGAAATCAGCCGCATAAAAATCCTTAAAATCAGGGATTCTTATGGCTGCCAGCTTCTTTGGCAGTCAGCAAAACTCTGGCAATAGAGCTCCAAATTTTATTATAACTTCCTCAGTTACTTATACAATTTTAAGCAGAAATTCTTTCAGACCGAATATTCTGCTCTCATCGCCGTTTCTTGTAACCAATATCCGTGCCACAGGTTCAAAAATTGTTAATTGCTATCGTTAGCTCTTGTCTCTCAAAAGCTTATAGTAAACTATCCTGTTGGTGAAACAGCGGCCTTATCAAATTATTCGCAGTTTGTGCGGCCCTGATATTCATTCCACGATTTCCGGAGACCCCTAAGTCCTTGTCAAGTAATAGTATATACAATCAAGGATGAAAATCAGAAATCGAGCCATAAGTAGTCAACTCGTACTTTGGCACTACTTTTGAAGGTAAATCTCGCTTTTCCTTTGAATTGCTGCGGTCTGCCATGGAAACTCATGGCCGGGAAAAAGCCAACACTGCTCACAGCCGAATTAATTGCCTGGCGAAATTTCATGTCTTTTCTATCAATACTCATGACTCTTGCTTTGCCAAGTGAATCAATCAAGATTGTCGCTATAATTTCTCCCATCAAATATCTTTGCTCTAGCTTTTTTAAGGTAATACTGCCGATAACCAGCTCAAGCGGCAGAGGCGGCACCATTATCCCTACAGTATCCGGCAAAAGCAGCACGCGCCATCTCTCTGCCCAATTAGAAGTATCCCTGTCCAAGCCGATTATTTTCTTGGCGGGATAATGAAGTTGCGGCAAGAACGAAACCAGCAAATAGCAATCTGACGGCATAGATACGCCTTCGACTTTCAAAGGAGAAAACTCTGACCAGAGGCTGGCCGCTTGTATCTGGGTTGAGTACCCTTCAGCTTTAATTGAAGCTGAAAAATTCTCAGATTTTATGACATTTCCGGCAGAGTCTAAACTCAATTTTTCCAGCACGTAGGGCAGGATTTCAAGCGAATCAGAGCGTTTAAGAGCGCAGTAGTATTTGGGGAAACTCAAGATTTCAGGCAGTTCAAACTTGTTCAGCCTGAGCGCTTCATAATAAAGAAAATTGTCTGACACTTCAAAGTAGCTGTCAACCGGAAAGACAACTACTGAGTTGCGGAACCGGGGATTTGCCATAATAATAAGAGGCAGTCGGCAGGATCTTCTTTGGCCCAGATAAGCAGCGGGCTGATACTCGATCTGAGATATTATAGACGAAAGATATTTTTCTATTGGGGGGTTGAGCCCCTGGCTGAAGCTGAAACTCTCGGTTTCTCCATTTTCTGTAACTGTGACTATGACTTTGAAAAAAGTTTCGTTTTGGATTCTTGGCATTGATATTTCTGTTGCCGGTGTCTGGGAATTTATGGGAACAGCCAGAGAATAGCCCTGATACAAAGGGGGACCGGCAAATATGCTCGGCACACTCAGCGCGCAAATTATCACTGCTGCCGCAACCAAAACAGTCAGCAGCTTAATTGGTTTTTTCAGCTGTCTAAAAATGCTCGTTTCCATATCTTTTCTACCAATTCCCGGCCATATTGGACTAATCATTGGTGATTTGCTAATGATTATAAGTTTGCAGCAATTTGAAGTTTCCAAATACGATTTACAACAAATATAATAGTTTCTTGATGAAAACAGAACGTTTCGATTTTAAATATGTATGAAAACAAAGTAGAAATTTGAGCCTGGTAAAAAATTGAATCTAAACAAACAGTTTCTCATAAACATTTTTTCGTCCTGGTATGCTCAGGCTGTCAGAGTGGCTATTGCTTTTTTCTTTGTGCCCTATATCACTACTGCCCTGGGAGATGAACGATACGGCATATGGGTAATTATATTCCAGACGATATGTTACTTTTACCTGCTTGATCTGGGCGTAAGCGCGGCGCTCCTGCGGTTTGTCTCAAAATATCTTGGCGAAAACAACTTTGATAAAATTAACCGGCTGCTTAACACCGCCAATCTCTTTTATCTGGGGGTTGGCCTGGCTGCCTCAGTTTCTATTTATCTTTTTGCCATTAATTTCTTTGATGTTTTTCAAGTAACCAGCGACGCCATATATACCGAAGGTGTCACGGCTCTGTCCATCCTGGCTATTTTGATAGGAGTGCGTTTTATGCTGCTGCCGTTTGGCGGTTCTCTGGCTTCTTTTCAGCGCCAGGATTTGATGAATCTGCTCAACATTGTCGAAGAAATCACGCGGGCTGCTGTTTTGATATACATTCTGTCTCAAGGCGGCGGCCTGGTAGACATGGCCATTGCGGCAACAGTTATCCATCTCTCCCGTCACCTGGCCGGCGTAGTTATATTAAAGAAACTCTATCCGCAGATCAAATTCTCGCTTAAAAAAATAGACGCCAAAATCGCATCGTCTTTACTGCATTATTCAAAGACAGCTTTCGGCATTTCAATCGGCTGGATGCTGATATTTAACAGCGATTCTATTTTGCTCGGCCTGATTAGTTCATCGAGTGCCGCAGGAATTTATAATCCGGCCGTGCAGCTGATGTTTCATCTGCGCATGACAGTCAATGCCATCGGGCTGCCGCTGATTCCTGCCGTTTCGCATCTGGAAACTACAGCCGACCTGGAAACGGTAAAGCGGCTATATCTGAGAGTATTAAAATATACTGCTTACCTGTCGTTTCTGACCTGCACCACTGTTCTCTTGTATGCCAATGAATTTGTGGCTCTCTGGCTGCCTGAAGAATTTATGCCGGCCGGACCGGTTATGCAGATACTGGCCGTTAGCGGAGCCTTTTTTCTGCCGCAAATAATGGGCAACTCTGTGCTCTTAGGACTGGGAAAACACAGTAAACTACTGTTGGTGTTGATTCTCGAAGTTGCCTTTAAAATTCTACTGGCGATATTTCTGGTAAAAGAATATGGACTCCTGGGGATGGCGGCAGCTACGGCACTGCCGCAGCTGGTCATTTATACTACTATCTACCCTTATTTCCTGGCGAATATCATGAAAACGAAGTGGCGTCTTATAATGAAACAAGTTTTACTGCCGGGAATATTAGCTGCCTCGGTAACTGCCGCTGCTGCTCTCTCTGTTAAGACATTCATCGCACCTGAAAGCTGGTCGGCATTGCTTTTTAACGGCGCCGTTATTTTACTGGCTAACCTCTACCCTGCCCTGAAAATCATTGAGCCAAAAGACTTGGACAAATTGAAGAATCTATTTAAGAGAAAATAAAAAAACCGGCCCGAAGTTTCGCAGGCCGGTTCAAAAACATATCTGATAAATTATTAGTAATTTAAGTGAAGCTCCTCGACTGCGGCTACAATCTTATTGACTGTCGGCAGGCAGGCTTCGTCACCATCAACACCATAAGCGACACGAGCGTCAATAGCTGTCAGCAGTTTGACAGGTGCTTCTAAGTGAAACAAACCATTGCCGGAAGTAATGACCGAGGCAATAGTAGCTGCCGAGCCGCCGGCAAATCGTTCTTCGGTGAGTACCAGAACTTTACCGCAGTCTTCGGCTGTCTTTAAGATTGCTTCTTCGTCCATCGGCTTGACAGTCCGTAAATCTACGATGCGAATGTTTATCCCTTTTTCTCTCAAAACTTCAGAGGCTTTGCGGCACATCTGAACTGTAGCGCCAAAAGTAATAACGCCGACATCGCTGTTTTCTTCATCATAAGTTTTGGCAACGCCAAAGGGAATAAGTTCATCTATTTCCGGCAGTTCCGCTTCCATAGGCACGCCTTCCCAGTCGCGGCGGTTGTACAGGGCCACCGATTCGCAGAACAAAACCGGGTCATCAGAAGCCCAGGCAGTTTTTAAGAGTCCGGCGGCGTCATAAGAATTTGAAGGAACCACAACCAGAAGTCCCGGGATATTCATCCAGGTGCCTAAGTTACTTTCGGAATGCCAGAATGCGCCGGCTCCCTGTTTATAGCCACCGTAAGTACAGCGGATAACCATAGGCATCTTAAATGTTCCGCCCGAGCGCTGGTAAGTAGTACAGATGCGGTCTTTGAGCATCTGATAAGCCGGTGACATATAGTCCAGAAACTGAATTTCCGGCATTGGTCTGCGGCCTTGATAAACGTGCCCCGAAGCCCGGCTCAAGATTCCGGCTTCTTCTAAAGGCGTGTTAAAACAGCGCTCGTTGCCAAATTCCTTCTGAAGGTTTTTGGAAATCAAAAATACGCCGCCCTTGCCTTTCATATCCGCATACTTTTTGTTCTCTTCGATCATATGTGCAGAAAAATCGGCAACATCTTCGCCAAACATCAGAGTATCTTTTGTCAGCAGCATTAAATCGAACAGAGTATAGTTGATGGCAAAGCGCATTGTCATCGGACCGGCTTTTTCCGGAATTTCAGAAGATGGGAAATAGCCTTTGTCGTGAAATTCTTTATACTTTTTGACACGGTCAACTTTGCAGGCATCACGGAATTTCTTCCAGGTCGCCTGACAGTCATCAAAATTATAACTGTAAACAAAGCTCTTGATAAACTCGACTGTCTTAGGTTTGAATCCCTTGACAGCCTTTTGAGACTCGGCGGTGACTTCTTTATCAAGCTCATCCCAGATTTCGCCAATTTCTTTGGGCGTAATCACGCCATCTTCGATAAACATATTGCAGGTCTTCAAAAGAGAGTCATTATAAGTATGCCAGTCCTGTTCGACCGGGTCCATGTAGAACGACTGGTCATCGGAGCCGGAATGCGAACCTTCGCGGGTAGTGCGGATATCCATAAACACCGGACCATTGCCTGAGCGGGTATAATCTATTGCTTCGGCGAATTTGACCAGACATTCTTTGATATCGGTGCCGTCGCATTTCATAATTTTAAGACCATATTTTGTAAGACCCTGGTGTGGTGCACTAATGTCACCCTCGGGAAATTGCTCGTCGACCGCCACAGATATGGCCCAGCCGCAATTGTAAACTGCAAATATGCAGGCCGTTTTGTAGAAAGTTGCATAGAAAACGGCTTTACCAAATTCCATTTCCGACGTCGAACCCTCACCGATACACATCAGCGACACGGCATCTTTGGGAAATCTTCCGCCCGGATGATGCGACTGCTCTGAAACCGGCAGAGGATGCTTGATAGCCTCTGCAACCGCTGCTGTATCGAGCGCATGACCGCCGGTCGGAGAAGACTGCGGAATTATGGCATATTCCTGATAGGCCGGGTGCGAGGGAATCTGCAGACCTTTGTTAGGCGAACGGGGATCGCCGATGGCTTCGAGCATTTTCCATTCAAGCGGCACCCCGCGATGAACATCAAAAGCCTTGTTACGATAGTAGCCGAAAAACGGGTCATCGGGACGCAGATATTCGGCAAAAACAACATCGCACATTTCCTTACCGCCACAGCCGATAAAAAAGCGGTTGTAACCTTTGCGCAAAAGCAGCTTTTCTTCGCGCTCCATCCGGCGCGCCATCAGCATCGAGCGCAGCATCGCCTTCAGCTCTTTAGGGGTTTTTCCGGAATATTCGCTTAATGGCTCGGTAGCTTTGACCTTTTTGGTAGCTTTGCCGTTGTAATTTTTGACTTTGTCGATGAGCGCCAGAACCTCCAAGACAGGTCCTCCTTAATTTTTTCTCAAACAGCTGTTTATCTTCTTAATTGGCAGTTTTAACAATTAAAACGCCAGTCCATTCAAAATACTCCGGCCAAAATATACATTTTCTGCCAAAAGGCAATGTATTTTGTTAAGATATCGGCATTTGTGTAGTTTTTCAAGACTTGGCGCCTTTTGGAGCTATAACCGGCGACTTAGGACTTGTCCGAACTGCCATTTTGCGTAAATTCTCTGTTCAATTCAATGACTTAGCCATAAAGGACTTTTCAGCATGAATAAGCCGAATAAAAAAGCGTCAAAAAAGAAAAGCATAACAGCCGAGGATTTGTACCGCCTGAGAGTACCCACCTCGGTTTCGATATCCCCTGACGAAAAACAGGTCGCTTACACTGTCGAGCGCATGAATGAAAAAAAGAAAAAGTACTTCGCCAATATCTATCTGCTGAATATCGCTTCTCAAAAAAGCAGCCAGTTTACTTTCGGCGACCATAGCGACAGCCAGGCGGTCTGGTCTCCCGATGGCTCACAGATTGTGTTTGTCTCGACCAGAAACAAAAAGACCGGCATCTACCTGATGCCGACCGGAGGCGGCGCTGAAAAAAAGATAATAGAGCTCGATGGAGCCATCTCGCGCTTGCAGTGGACACCCGATGGCCGGACGCTGGTCTTTGCTCTGCGCTACAACGACTCGCATTATGTCAAAGACAAAAAAGAAAAAAAGAAAGAGCCGCTCTTTCGTCATATCACCAATCTTTTTTATCGGATGGACGACGAAGGCTACGTTCCCAAAGATGTCTTTCACATTTTCACGCTTGATATCGCCTCGGCTAAACTCAATCAGATAACCAAAGGCAAAACCGACGAATACTGGCCGGCTGTCTCTCCCGATGGAAAACAAATTGCCTATGTCTCCAACCGCGCTAAGAATCCGCATTATGATTATTTGTGCCACGACTTGTTTATGCGGCCAATCAAAGGCGGTAAAGAAAAAAAGATTTTAACTCCGGCCGGTCCGATTAGCGCGCTAAAGTTTTCTCCCGACGGCAAGTCGATCGCCTATATCGGCCATGACAACCCCGACGATGCCTGGAGCGTAACCAACGAACATATCTGGCTGGTATCTTTAAGCAGTAAGCAGAAAACCAAGGATCTGCTCAAAGGTTTTGACCGCATGGCCTTCGACCAGTCAATTACCGATTCATCTGACGTTCACGAAACGGCGGTGTTGTTCTGGTCGGGCGATTCCAAACGCATTTACTTTTTGTCATCGGACACCGGCAACACCAATCTTTTTTATGTCCCTAAATCCGGCGGCAGGCCGACCCGCGTTTTCAGAGGAAATTGCCACTTAAAAGCCCTTTCGCTAAACGGTAAGGGCCATTCAGTGGCCTTAGTTTACGCGGACATCAGCAATCCGGGTGACATCATGACCTGCCCGGCTTCTTATGCGGGTGAGAAAAAAGCGCTCAAACATACCGACCTAAACAAATTCCTGCGCACAGAGGTTCAGCTGGGTAAGACGACTGACGTCATGTTTAAATCTTTTGATGGTACCGAACTTCAGGGCTGGCTGCTGCGGCCGCCGAAATTTAATACCAACAAAAAGTATCCTGCCATTTTGCAAATACATGGCGGACCGCGGGTGCAGTATGCCCATACGTTCTTTCACGAAATGCAGTACCTGGCGGCCAAAGGCTACGTCATATTTTACACTAATCCCCGCGGTGGGGCCGGACGGGGCGAAACCTGGGCCGAGTCCATCTGCGGCGGCTGGGGTGATTTGGATTACAAAGACTGTCTGGCGGCAGCCGACTATATGGAAAAACAAAAATTTATTAACTCCAAAAAGATTGGAGTGACCGGCGGTTCCTATGGCGGCTTTATGACCAACTGGATCATCGGCCACACTAACAGGTTTAAAGCTGCCGTGACACAGCGCTCGATTTGTGATTTAAATTCGTTTATCGGTTCATCGGATATCGGTTACGATATTGAACGGGAGTTTGATGGCTTCCCCTGGACCAACCCCGAAAACTACGAAAAGCGCTCACCCAAGACATATTTCAAAAAAGTGAAAACGCCGGTCTTAATTATCCACAGCGAACAGGATTTGCGCTGTCCTATCGAGCAGGCGCACCAGATGTATGTCATCCTGAAACTATTGAAAAAGAAAGTCGAACTGGTTATATTCCCCGAAGAACCGCACGGCCTCTCGCGCCACGGCCGCCCCGACCGACGCATCGCCAGACTCGGCTGGATAGCCAAATGGTTTGATAAGTATATGAAGTAGGCTCTTGTAGGTCAGGACCCCTGTGGTCCTGACAATGTACAGTCATCCTGAGCTTGTCGAAGGGTGGCCGGCAATACTGTAGGGGTTGAATATATTCAACCCTGTCGTGAACAACAGATGCGCCGGTCTGTTTTTCCAGCGAAGGCTGGAATCCATCTTTGTAGGTCAGTACCCGCCTCCTTGGCGTGGTCCTGACAACTGAACAAGGGGCAGACGAGGGCGTCTGCCGCCCACTAAAATCCATCTTTGTTGACGGCCCCCCCCCTAAAAGGCAAGGTCCCGTGGGGCGGGCCAACCAGCCAGATTAGGATGGACATCTAAGTGG
>JADFLZ010000159.1 GCA_022564135.1 Candidatus Zixiibacteriota bacterium | reverse complement strand
TTGCAAAGTTGGAGCTCGACGTTCAGAGTTCAAGCTTTCAAAATCAATATTGATTCTTTTTGCCACTCTATTGGTGGTATTTTTTGCATCTGCGTCTACCCAAGCACAAACTTCCTGTGATACCACAAATGAAATAAATCATTATATTCTTGTTTTTGATACCGTAATATATGAGCCTCCCGGGACCTCACAATGGGTCTACAATCTGACGTGGGATGGTACTCCACCGGCATTAAGTCATTTCATGATTGAATTGTGTACTCTTATAACCAATGCCAACCTGCTTGCGGTTGAACCTGCTTCCGGCTCAATTGGTCCTGACGGTTCCACTGGCCTGTATGGCATAAAATGGGATGATATAGAAGATTTTCCTGCTAACACTCCGGTAGCATTCAGCTTTACGCTTGATGATTCGTTACCCGTCGACCACACCCAGTTCGCCCCCAAGGCGGGTATAAACTCCAACATTGCCACTATCTGTGGCCCTACGACAGACTGTGGTGACCAATGTGCAAATGATAATACTCCTCCGATTATAGTATGCCCAGCCGACATAACTGTCAGCAATGATCCCGGTCAATGCAGTGCTGTGGTTACTTATTCAGCCACCGCCAGTGATGACTGTTCAGCAGCCTCGATATCCTGCAGCCCGCCTTCCGGTTCTGTATTCCCGGTCGGCACGACAACAGTAACTTGCATAGCCACGGATGATGCCGGTAATGCTGAAACCTGCACATTTGATATTACAGTTAACGATACCGAAGCACCGGTAGCGACCTGTCCGGCCGACATAACTGTCAGTAATGATCCCGGTCAATGCAGTGCCGTAGTGACTTATTCTGCGTCTGTAACTGATAACTGTGCAGGAGCCTCGATATCCTGCAGCCCGGCTTCCGGCTCTGTATTCCCGGTCGGCACTACAACAGTAACTTGTATTGCCACGGATGCTTCTGGTAATACTAATACGTGTACATTTAACATAACGGTCAATGATACTGAAGGCGTTTGTGATACGAGCGAATGTGCGGTAATTTCGATAGAAAAAACACACGAGACACCTCAGGGTCAATATGAAGAAGTTGCGGTTACAATAGACACTCTCCCCTACGAAATCGGCGGCCTTGACCTGCTCATCGAGTATGACGCCTCTGCACTCAGCTTATCCTCTGTCGCTACCGGTTCGTTCATTATCAACTGTGGCTGGGAATACTTTAATTATAGAAACGGCGCAGCAGGCAATTGTGGTTCCAGCGCCTGCCCGAGTGGTAAAGTCCGTATTATTTCTGTTGCAGAGACCAATAATGGCGCCAATCATCCAAGTTGTTTCCAGGGCGCACCGGCAGAAATAGCAATACTCACATTCCTGGTGACCAACGACAGAACATTTGAATGCCAATACGTGCCAATTCGTTTCTGCTGGTATGACTGCGGGGACAATACCTTATCTTCGAAAGCAGGAGACACTTTGTATATCTCTGACGCAGTCTTTGATTTCTACGATGGAGTTAATTGGACAGAAATTACTAATATATCTCACGAATTTCCAAGCCTCTATGGATCTAACTATACCTGCGATATTGACCTGGGTGACGGTAAACCAGTCCCGATCAGATGCATAAATTTCTACAATGGCGGCATCGATATCGTCTGTGCTGATTCAATTGATGACCGCGGGGATATCAACTTAAATGGTGTACCATACGAAGTTGCCGATGCGGTACTTCTTGGCAATTATTTCGTCTACGGTCTGGTTGTCTTCACTATAAACCTTGAAGGACAGATTGCCGCATCAGACGTCAATGCTGACGGCACGGTACTTTCCGTGGCTGACCTGGTATATCTGGTCAGAATAGTTATTGGAGATGCCCTGCCATATAGCAAAGTGGTTGCCTCTGTAAATATTGAATTTTACCATTATTCTGACGGCCGCCTGGCGGTGGGAGAAAAAACGGCTATTGGAGCCGCTTATGTGGTAGCTGAGGGTGATGTCACACCGATACTACTGGCCGCAGAAATGGATATGAAATATCACTTTGACGGTACTAATACGCGTGTTCTGGTCTGGTCAGAATCCGGCAGCGGCTTTACCGGAGATTTCCTGCAAATTGATGCCAATCTGATTTCTTTTGAACTGGCGACAGCTGAGGGACAACCCGTCAGTTTGAATACCTTGCCAACGGCGTACGAACTCTTACAAAACTATCCCAACCCGTTTAACCCCAGTACGGTAATTAGTTTTACTTTGCCCAACGCTTCAGAGTATTCGCTGACTATTTACAACTTAAACGGTCAGGTAGTTAAAACATTTGAAGGCGTGGCTAATTCTGCCGGAACAGTAGAACTGGAATGGCTGGCAGTTGATGTCGCCAGTGGCGTCTACTTCTACAAATTAGAAGCTAACTACGGCAAATATGTTGAAACGAAAAAGATGATTCTTCTGAAGTAATCTTTGTTTCTTGAGTAAACCGACAAGATTAAAAAAAGCCTCGCAGATTCGCGGGGCTTTTTTATGACAACTTTTAATACTGGGGGGCAGACTCGAACTGCCGACCTCCTGGTCCACAACCAGGCGTTCTAACCAACTGAACTACCCCAGCATTGTCCGCCAAAATTAACCAAATCAGGCAAATAGTCAAGGCTATTCGAGCTGCGGACTGACTACTTTAATTTTGAGACCAGTTGCATGATTATTTTCCATTCACTTTTTCTGACCGGCTGAATAGAAAGCCTGCTTCCCCGCTGTGTCAGCATCATTTTTTCGAGACCTTTGGTCTCTTTCAGCTCTCTCAACTCGATAACTTTGGGGAATATCTCTACCAGTTTGACATCGACCATATACCATATCGGATTATCCTTTGTGGACTTGGGGTCATAGTAAACGCTGGACTGGTCTAAAGCGGTATCGTCCGGATAAGCAGACCTGACGACTTTACCAAGCCCGACTATACCTTTGGGATTTGCATTAGAATGATAAAGCAGAATTTCGTCACCTTTTTTTATTTCATCCCGGAGTAAGTTCCGAGCCATATAATTTCTGATACCGTCCCAGCTGGTGGTCTGATTTTGTTCATTGGCCAGATCATCTATGGAGTAATCTTTGGGATCGGCCTTAAATAACCAATTTTTTTCTGACATGTGCTCCTTTCAATTTAAATTCAATCTGCAACAGAATTTCAAATCATTCAACATATATTTTTGTGCGGTTTTACTCGTAACTTGAAACATCTTATTGATTTACTTGTTGACAGTAATTGAAATGATGTTATATTTGACATCGTATTGAATTTTTGGATAATGTAAGTACCAGTTTAATTTAACACCGCCCTGAAGATAGTCACAGATCACCTCACTCGAAACCAGGATTGGAGTATTTTGATGAGAGCTTCCGGTGCCATTTGCCTCCTGCTAATAATATTTGCAGTACCAATTATAGCAAATTCTGCCGACCTTGATTTTGCCGTGAAGTTACAACAGAGGGATTTTCTGCCTGCTCCGGCCAAATCGCAAACTCTGGCAGATGAATCATCGCTGCTATTGGGCAAACACGTGCTGGTGCAGTTTGACCGGCCGCTGACAGACGCAGACAGACAGTCTCTTGCCGCCGGTGGCATGGAGCTGATAAGTTATATTCCCAATTTTACTTATACGGTAAATTTACAAATTGAAATCGATGAAGCCTTTGCCATTCAGCATGGACTGAGATGGCTTGGACAAATATATCCGGATGACAAAATATCCCCTATTATAACCGACATTGGAATCGGTGACTGGGCTCGCCGCGGGGGCGATCTGGTTGAGTTTAAGATTGTGCTGCACGACGACGAAGATATTGACAATTGGGCTCAGGAATTTAAAAACCGCTTCAACGCTGAAATTGTTGGCCTGGCCCGCAGCATAAATACAGTTGAGTTGATCGTACCAGAACTCTCTTACTTGCAATTATCAGAGCTTGACGCCGTAATTTGGATTGAACAGGCTGCACCGCCTCCGGTGGAATTAAACAACGTGGCCAGAGCAGATACTCGCGCCGAAGAACTTCAGGCCGCTCCTTACAATTTAACTGGCGCCGGGGTGACGGTTGCAGAATGGGATGGTGGCTCTGTCTATGCTGTCCATGCGGATCTGATCGGCAGGGTTACCCTCCGTGACGGAGCTGGCACCAGCAATCATGCCACGCACGTGGCAGGTACAATTTTGGGAGACGGCACCGAACAGGGCGGGCTATATGCCGGGATGGCTCCACAGGCACTCCTGGCATCATACTTATGGTGGCTTTCGATTTCTGAAATGGAAACTGAATATGATGACGCCATAAATGTCATGGGTGCTTCAATATCTTCAAATTCCTGGGGATTTGGCAGTTCTATTAATGTCCCTGCCTGTGAAGCGGTGATGGGTAATTATTTTACTGAAAATATAGCCATTGATAATATAGTCAGAGGTTCACAGAGTCAGCCGATTACAATTTGCTGGTCAGCCGGCAACAGCCGCAGCACCAGCCCCACGTCTTGCGGTTCGTTAGGTTTTACTTACGGTACAATCGGCGCTCTGGCTACAGCCAAAAATATCATTACAGTAGGAGCCATGTCCTCAGGCTCAGATGCTATGACCAGTTTTTCGTCCTGGGGTCCCACAGATGACGGACGTCTCAAACCGGATGTCAGCGGCCCCGGCTGTGTACTGCGAAGCTGCGCAAACGGCGGAGGCTACTGGAATGCCTGTGGAACTTCGATGTCATGCCCTGCAACAGCAGGAACTATTGCTCTGTTACAGGAAGCACTAATGAACTCCGGTCAGCCCTGGCCGGTGCTGCCTTCCACTATCAAAGGAATTCTGATAAACACCGCCAAAGATGTCGGAAATATCGGGCCGGATTATAGCTTCGGTCATGGCAAAGTCGACGGACTTAAAGCTGTTGACAAAATAGTAATCGGTGAACCATCGTATGTCGAGAATCAGACTACAACCGGTACGGTTCACATTTATGATCTGACAGTACCAAGCGGCGCTGAAAGACTTAAAGTCACTCTGGTCTGGTCTGACCCGGGCGGACAGGGCATCGCCGGTAAAGATTTAGTAAATGATCTCGATCTGGAACTGGTCGACCCGTTAGCAAGCGTCGAACTTCCCTGGGTCCTCAACCCGGCTGTCCCGGCTGATTGGGCTATCAAAGGAGTTGACCGCCTAAATAACGTGGAGACAGTAGAAATAGAGTCACCCACACCAGGTCTCTGGAAAGCACGAGTTACAGGATTTAATATTCCCGACGGACCACAGTCCTATTCACTGATATTTACACCTGACAGCATCTATACTCCCGGAAATCTGGCTGCTCTGGCTGTCTTTGATGTAGATGACATCACCCAGGACCCGGGCGATACGGTTGAAGTGCAGTTCTGGGTTTCCAATGTAGGAGCTGCAATCGATTCTATTGACGTCCATATCGAAGATGATGCCGGCTGGCTTATAGAAAGCAGCATAGATTCTGTTGTTACACTTGCCACCTGGGATTCTGCTACTTTTGTTGTAAATGCTATCATCCCGTCCTCCGCTCTCGCCACTGACAAAACTACAATTACCTGTAACGTGGTAAGTAAATCGGATTCACTGGTGGTTTCTCAAGCTTCTGTTGATGTTATCGCCGGTGCTTTTTACTCAATGGCACTTATTGACATACCGGATGATACAGTCGGCTCACCGGCAAGTTACCCGTTTTTAGTGATTGTTGATAATATGGGAAATGCCTACGATAAAGTTGTTATCACTACCGATGATGATTTTGGCTGGGATATTCAACCCCCATCCGCAATACGTAATATACCACCATTGACTAAAGACACGCTGGTT
>JADFLZ010000158.1 GCA_022564135.1 Candidatus Zixiibacteriota bacterium | reverse complement strand
GCTTACAATGTATGACGGCAGGCTCAATCTCTCAAGACAGGTTTCGGACGAAGTTCGCAAACATTTTGACGAGCGCGTTTATGAAACGGTAATTTCACGAAACGTGCGGTTATCTGAAGCGCCGTCATTTGGCAAGCCGATAATCCTTTATGATATAATGTCAACCGGTGCAGAAAATTATATTTCACTCACCAAAGAGGTAATAGCAGGATGAATAATCGAATTTCGTTAGGACGCGGCCTTGAGGCTTTGATTCCCAATAAAACCGTGACAGATACTACCGCTAATAAATTAAAGATGGTAGCAACTGATCGCATTAGTCCAAATCCGATGCAGCCGCGTCAGACATTCAACGAGGAACGCCTTAGCGAATTGGCGCAGTCGTTTAAGACCGACGGTATTATGCAGCCGCTGGTGGTAGCGAAATCGGGCAGCGACTTTACCATCATTGCCGGAGAGCGCCGGTTGCGTGCCGCCAAACTTGCAAATATTTCCGAAGTGCCGGTTATTGTAATGGATGAAACGGATGACACCCGTAAACTTGAACTGGCTCTGGTAGAAAACATTCAGCGTGAAAACTTAAATCCTATGGAAATTGCCTGCGCCTTTACAACTTTGCTGGAAAAGTGCGGCTTGACCCACGAACAGCTGGCCGGGCGCGTCAATAAAAGCAGGACCTCGGTGACCAATGTCATGCGCTTATTGTCTCTGCCACTGCCGGTGCAGCAGTTAGTCAGAAAGGGGCGGCTGACCGAAGGGCACGCCCGGGCAGTATTATCTCTGCCTACCGAAGAGCAAATGCTGAAATTTGCCGACCAGATTGTCAAAGGCTCTTTTTCGGTCCGGGAAACTGAAGAAACAATCAGGCGCATAAAAAAAAGACGCTTAATTCCGAAAAGAAAAGCGCCGTTGATTGCTGATTTTGAATCTACTTTGAAACAATTACTGGGAACGTCGGTAAAAATTAAGCACGGACTTAAAAGAGGAAAGATTGAAATTGAGTACTACGGTGAAGAAGATCTGGTGCGCATAGTGTCACTTCTAAAAAGAATTTAGTAATACAAAATGGCCAGTTCAAAATTTATAACCATTATGTTCATTCCCGAAGGGGCAGAGGCCAGGCGCGGCATTCGTGTCCGCAAATGGCTTCTTCAGGCGGTCGCCGGTGCTTTCGGTGTTTTAATACTTGGTATAATTTTATTTTTTGTTTTTTATGGTAGAATTTTGGCCGAAGCATCAATGGCCGATAATTTGAGAGAAGAAAACGAACGACTCTTAAAATATCAGTATAAAGTGCAGCTTTTAGAACAAAACTTAAATCAAACCCGCGACATTGTCAGCCGCCTGATTGATCTGGCCGGAATCGATATTGAGTTTCCGGTGCTGCCCGATGATTCCACATTGTTTGCCTCAATTGATAAAACAGCTATGGCAGCGGTCAGACGCTCTGCCGGGGCAGATATGAGCATTCCTTCAGGCTTGCCGATACAGGGTTTTATCTCACAGGATTTTGTGATAGATGACTCTGCCCGTTATCACCCGGGCATTGATATAGCCTGTGCCGAGGGAACACCGGTTTTGGCGACAGCTATTGGCGAAGTTATAATGACCGGTGAGGATGAAGTTTACGGGAAAATTGTCGTTCTAAAACATAATGACTCTATTATCTCGCTTTACGGTCACAACAAAGAAATTCTGGTGCAGAAAGGGGACAAAGTCTTACCGGGCAGCCGCATTGCGCTATCAGGCAATACCGGAAAGTCTACCGCCCCGCATTTGCATTATGAAATAAAAATAAACGATGAACCAATTAACCCTTTAGAATTGAAGTAATTTATGAAACTAATTCAAAGCGAAACGGATGGTGCAATGAATACGATTATTGGCAAAGACACCGTATTTAACGGAACTCTTGATGTCAAAGGCGGGCTGAGAGTTGACGGCACGGCCAAAGGTAAAATTATCTGCTCCGATGCGGTCACAATCGGGGCGACCGGCGTGGTCGAGGCAGAAATCGAAGGCTCCACAGTTATTATCGCCGGACGGATGATTGGTAATGTCAGCGCTACAGAAAAAGTAGAACTTCAGGCCAAATGCGAGATGGACGGTGATATTCGGGCTAAATCGCTGGTTATCGAGCAGGGCGCTATGTTTTCAGGTGCCTGTAATATGAAAGATTCCCACTCGGATTTGGGCTTTTTGGCTCCAAAAGAGAGTCGGGAACCGGTAGCGGCAGCTGAATCCGATGAAGACTAAGAAGATTAGCCTTTCTGCAATTTGACCTTTCATTTCCTGTTCTATTAATGTTGAATTGTGGAAAAACAGCCCAAGATGTGGATAAAGCTTTAAGTCATTAGGCTTCAAGCGATAATACGCTTAATATAAATTAAAAGTATAGCTTTATCCACAGTTGCAGCAATTAACTGGTTAGGATTTAATGAGATAGTTTAATTGCTCAATCAGCTGAACACCAGAGGGTTAAATGGAAGGATTCGCGTTAATACTTACTATACCCCTTTCATTTGTGTTAAGCTCTGTTTACTCAATTTTATTGATAAAATTCATAAAGCCGCACACTAAACTATCAGCTTTTATACTTTGGCCTTCCTTCGTTGTGATTTATTCCTTAATCTTGGAAACAATTTTAGTTATAGCATTAGGTCCTAATGGTCTAGAAAAATTACTTGGTTCAAGCTATTTTCAAATTCATTTGGGAATATTTATTCTATCTGTGCCTTCATTTGTGACTATACTTGCGTTGCAAAAAAAGTTTCCAGAATTTTCGAAATGGTACATAATTTCGTCAGTATGTGTACCATTAGCACTCTATGTATTGTTACTTCAGTATCATGTAACAGATACTCTTTTTGAAATCCAATAAACAGTTTTTCGCTTAACTTCTCTCTCAAAATTTCCCCCACTTTTTTTCAGATATATAGTATAATGATGAAAGTTAATATTTAGCAGTTAATCAAACTACGCCTGTTTGGAGGTTAGATGGCCACTGTTGATACAAAGTCCGATATTGCTGCGGTAGAACAACTTCACACCGCTCACCAGAAGATAATCAAAGAAATCGGCAAAGTTATTATCGGCCAGGATAAAGTCATTGAGCTATTATTGATATCGCTTTTGTCTTCCGGCCATTCTCTGCTGATCGGCGTGCCCGGTCTGGCCAAGACGCTCTTGATTTCTACTCTGGCCAATGCTCTTAATCTCAAATTCAGCCGCATTCAGTTTACGCCTGACCTTATGCCCTCGGATATTACCGGCACCGAGATAATCGAAGAAGACCATACCACCGGCAAAAGACAATTCAAATTTGTCAAAGGTCCGGTTTTCGGCAACATAGTCCTGGCTGACGAAATAAACCGCACCCCTCCCAAAACTCAAGCCGCGCTTTTGCAGGCGATGCAGGAACATGAAGTCACCGCCGCCGGAAATACCTATAAACTCGACGAGCCATTTTTTGTGCTGGCCACTCAAAACCCGATAGAACAGGAAGGCACCTACCCGCTGCCCGAAGCACAGCTTGACCGCTTTATGTTTAACATAATGGTAGATTATCCCTCAGGCGCCGAAGAGCAGGAAATTGTAAAATCTACTACCGCCGTGCCGGACTATCAGCTTAGCAAAGTTCTTTCGCCGGAAGAGATAATTGGATTTCAGCAGCTGGTGCGCCGGGTGCCGGTTTCGGATCACTTAATTGAATACGCGGTTAACTTAGTCAGAGCCACCCGCCCGTCCGATGAAAGCGCACCGGATTATATCAAGAACTGGGTTAACTGGGGTGCCGGTCCGAGAGCCTCGCAGTATTTGATACTGGCCGCCAAAACCAAGGCGATTCTCGATGGCCGTCCTACCCCGGGCGCCGAGGATGTCCGCTTTGCTGCTTACCCGGTTATGCGCCACAGGATTGTAACCTCGTTTAACGCCGAGGCCGATGGCATCGACACCAACGAAATCATCAGACGGATACTTGAAACAGTTAAAGAAAAGAGCTAGCAGGTGAAGTCTGGCAGGCGTCACCCTGAGCCTGCCTTGGTCCCGATTCCGTCTAGGCGGAAAGGGGTCGAAGGGTCAGAATTAGACTAAGAAGCTACGTGGGCGGCGCCTATGCCGTGTACACGTGGGCGGCAGATTCCTTAATCTGCCCCTTTGGAATGAATTGGTGGAAATTAAAATATGTTCGAATCGATTAAAATATCAAATCTTCCGCCCTACGCCAAACTCTTCGTGGGTTTGTTTACCACACTGATGCTTTGTGTCTGTGCCTGGACGATACTGATTCTTTATATCCAGGAAGGCATGATTAGCGAAGAAGACGTTCCCGCTTATGTCACCGAACCATACGGCCAGGCCGAAGAGGCAGACGACACCAAGGCAGAGTCAGAAACTGGCGAAGCGGAAAACGGCCTGGGCCCGGATCAATTCGAACACAATCTGAAATTAGCACACACGCATATTAACGGCCAGACGCTTTTATTTTTTGCAATAGGTTTAGTCTTTTTGTTTACCTCAGTAAAACCGAAAATCAAAATAGCAACCCTGTGGGTTTTTGGTCTTTCCGTATTCGTTCATGCTTTTGGACTGGCCGGCCAGCATTTTCATTGGTTCTATGACGACATTTTGGCTATCAGCGGCTTTTTAATTTTGGGATCAATCGCCTATATGGCCTTTGTCATTTATGTAAATCTATTTGAGAAACCGGCTGATTCATTATGAATAAAGGCTATCAGCAATACCTCGACCCGGAGATTGTCTCCAAGCTAAAAGGAATGGAAATCCGCGCCCGCATGGTGGTCGAAGGTTTCATCGCCGGTCTGCACAAATCTCCCTATCACGGATTTTCGGTAGAGTTCGCCGAGCACCGCCAGTATATGCCGGGTGATAATATCCGCGACATCGACTGGAAAGTTTACGCCAGGTCAGACCGCTATTATATCAAACAGTTCGAAGAAGAAACTAATCTCAAAGCCTATCTGCTGCTGGACTGTTCAGCTTCAATGGCCTATAAGTCCGGAGACCGCATCAGTAAAATGGAATATGCTCGTCTGTTATGCGGCGCCTTGTCATACATGATGCTTCGTCAGAGAGACGCTGTCGGCCTGGTGACTTTTGATGAAAAACTAAGGCGCTATATTCCCCCGCGCTCAAAATCGGGACATCTGCATGTTCTCTTAAACGAACTGTCCCGGCAAGCGCCATCGGACAAAACTGATATTACCTCGACTTTACACGAAATGGCCGAACGTATCAAAAGGCGCGGGCTGGTTATTATATTGTCCGACCTGCTTGACGATGCCGGCAAGATAATCTCCGGACTCAAGCATTTTCGTTACAACAAGCACGAGGTCATAGTCTTTCATATTCTGGACCCGCGCGAACGGGATTTTGCTTTTCCCTCTGAAGCGATATTTAAAGATATGGAAACCGGCGAAGAGCTGACCACTCTGCCCTATCAGATAAAAGGGCATTACGCTAAAGCAGTCGCAGACTTTTCTGATGAAATTGCCGCCGCCTGCCGCCAGTCAAGAATCGACTACCACCCGGTCGACACTGCAATGCCCTTCGATAAAGCCCTGTATGCCTTTTTGTCCAAACGGGAGAGGTTGTATTGAGGGGAACAACTCAAAATTCAAAAGAGAAACCTCGCTTGAAGCTGCTTCGAAATTGTAATGCAAGAGAAGCCTTTGGGCTTGAGTGGTCTAGGGAATACAATGATATTAGGGAGGGTCTATTTCATCAAATCTATTTGCTCAATTGGAATGCGTACATAATAAGCCAGATCAAAGATTCGACCAGCTCCATTGGAAGAACAATTCTTGAGAATTCATATCAATTGGCTGTTT
>JADFLZ010000157.1 GCA_022564135.1 Candidatus Zixiibacteriota bacterium | reverse complement strand
AAAACTAGAACAAAACATGTACTACAGATACTCTGGTTATCCGGGCGGATTAAAAGAGACATCGTTTAAGAAAAAAATGCAGTCGACGCCTGAATATGTTTTTATCCATGCCGTAAGAGGAATGCTGCCAAAAAACAAGCTTGGCCGGAAAATGCTGAAGAAACTGCATGTCTATGCCGGAGCCAAACATGAGCATGCTGCCCAGAAACCAGAATTACTGGCGATTAACAAATAGGATTGATTATAAATGACCGACAATAAATTCGCAGCAACCGGAAGACGTAAAGAATCAACTGCCAGAGTTACTATATCTCAGGGTAAAGGCTCTTTTATAATTAATAAGAAGAAGGCCAGAGATTATCTGCTCAGAGATACCGTACTGCAGTATGCCAGCGAGCCGCTGGAAGCTTTAGAAATGGCTGGTCAGCTTGATATTGTTTGCACTACCTCCGGTGGGGGTCTTTCCGGTCAGGCTGGAGCAATCAGATTGGGCATAGCCAGAGCGCTTATTCTGCTGGACCCGGAATTACGGCCGGCCCTGAAAAAAGAAGGCTTTTTGACCCGTGACCCCAGAGCAGTTGAGCGTAAAAAATATGGTCAGCCGAAAGCCCGTAAGAAGTTCCAGTATTCGAAACGTTAAGTTTGTTTTAGATAAATAAGTTAAGTAAGCAGCCGCAGCTGACCTGTCTTAGGGTCCCTTAATACAGGGTTTTTGACAGGGTAGAAGCAGCGGTCAAGATTAACCCAAATCTCAGGAGATGTATGCTTTCACCAAAAATTAAAGATTTCTTAGAAGCCGGGGTGCATTTCGGCCATCAGACTCGCCGCTGGAACCCCAAAATGAAGCCGTTTATTTTTGCCGCTCGCAACGGCATTTATATTATCGACCTCAAAAAAACTCTCAACTCGCTCGAAGTTGCCAAAACCAAAATTCGTGAAGTAGTCAGCCGCGGACGTTCTCTTCTGTTTGTAGGCACTAAAAAACAGGCCAAAGCCGTATTAGTCGAAGAAGCTAAGCGCTGCGGCGGCTTCTATGTCACCGAACGCTGGCTGGGCGGTATGCTGACAAACTTTGACACCATCAAGCAGTCGATAAAAAAACTCAAAAATATCGAGAAAATGAAAGAAACCGGCGAGATTGAACAGTTCACCAAGAAAGAACGGATCAAGTTTGACAAACAGGCTGAGCGTCTTGAAAAAGTGCTGGGCGGTATAAAAGATATGAATGTCAAACCCGGCCTGGTAATTGTTGTCGATGCCAAACGCGAACAAATCGCAGTAGCAGAAGCCTCGAAACTGGGAATTCCCATTATAGGAATCCTCGATACCAATGCTGATCCTGATTTGATTGATTTCCCTATTGCTGCTAACGATGACGCTATAAAGTCTATCAAGATTTTAATCAGAGAGTTAGTTGATGCCGCTTTAGATACCAGAAGCGGCCTTACACAGGGTATGATTGAATCTGCTGTCGATGAAGAAAGAGGGACTCCTCAGACTGTTTATACTTCTTCAGATGAAGATAAACCTGCCGAAGCCGGGAACGATAAAGCACAATTGAAATAGCACGAATAACTAAACGAGTATTATTTAGGAATCAGATAATGGATATTACTGCAAGCATGGTCAAAGAATTACGCACTAAAACCGGAGCCGGCATGATGGATTGTAAAAAAGCGCTGTCGGAAGCAGGTGGTGATGTGGAAAAAGCCATAACCGTCTTACGAGAAAAAGGCATTGCCAAAGCGGCCTCAAAAGAAGGACGTCAGACCGCCGAAGGAGTGGTAGCCTCATACATTCATGCCGGTGACAAACTCGGCGTTATGGTCGAAATCAACTGCGAAACAGATTTTGTGGCGCGTACCGACCAGTTCAAAGGCTTTGCCCGGGACGTGGCCATGCATATAGCGGCCACTGATCCGAGCTGTGTCTCGCGCGATGAACTTGACCCGACTTTGCTGGATAAAGAGCGCGAAATCTTCAAACAGCAGGCGCTCAAAGAAGGCAAACCTGAAAAAATTATTGAAAAAATAGTTACCGGTAAAATTGAAAAATATTACGCCGAAACAGTTCTTTTAGAGCAGGCTTTTGTAAAAGACAATGACAAAACTATTGAAGAACTGGTCAATGAAACGATAGCTGCACTGGGTGAGAATATGAAAATCTGCAGATTCTCCCGCTTTCGCTTAGGTGAAGAATAATGTCTGACGAGGATAGCCCCAAGTACAAAAGAATTCTTCTCAAACTTTCAGGCGAAGCTCTGATGGGCAACGAATCGTTCGGGCTTGACCCGGTAGCTATTCAGCGTATCTGCGAACAAATTCTTGAAATAAAAAATCTGAATTTAGAAATCGGCTTAGTTGTCGGCGGCGGAAATATCTGCCGCGGCCAGGAAATGGTCAAGCGCGGCATGGACCGTGTCACCGCTGATAATATGGGCATGATGGCCACTGTCATAAACAGCCTGGCTCTGATGGACTGCCTCGAAAGTCTGGGCGTCTATACCAGAGTGATGTCGGCTGTAAAAATGGAAGCTTTCGCTGAACCATATATCAGAAGACGCGCTATCCGTCATATGGAAAAAGGTCGTCTGGTAATTTTTGCTGCCGGTACGGGTAATCCTTACTTTACTACAGATACTGCGGCCTCGCTGCGGGCGATGGAAATCGGCGCTGAAGTTTTTATAAAAGCGACCAATGTTGACGGCGTCTATTCGGCTGACCCCAAACAAGATAGTGAAGCAGAATTTTACCGCGAGTTGAATTATATGGACGTACTGGTCAAAGAGCTGAAAGTTATCGACTCAACCGCCATATCGCTTTTAAAAGACAACCGGATTCCTATCCGTGTTATAGATTTAAACGTGCCCGGCAATCTCAAACGGGTTGTCATGGGAGAAGAGGTCGGGACGCTGATTTCATAGAAAATCGGAGCAGATTCAGGAGGCAATAATGCAGGAAGCCTATAAAAAAGAGATAGACCAAAAAATGGACAAGACCGTGGAGGTCGTTGCCAGCGAATTCCGGGCAGTCAGCACCGGCAAAGCCAGCGCACATTTGCTTGATACTGTTAAAGTCGAGGCTTACGGAACTTCTATGCCCTTAAATCAAGTAGCCACCGTCAACGCCCCGGAGCCGCGCCTTTTGGTAGTACAGGCTTTCGACAAGGGCACGGTCGGTGACATTATCAAGGGAATTCAGTCGGCAGATTTAGGCTTAAATCCGATAGCCGATGGCGCCACTATCCGCGTTCCGATACCGGCCTTAAATGAAGAGCGCCGCAAAGAAATGGCCAGGCAGTGCAAGAATCTGGCCGAAGAAGGCCGGGTGGCTATCCGTAATATCCGCCGCGATGCCAACGAACACATCAAGAAGCTGCAGAAAGATAAAGAAGTTTCCGAAGACCAGGAACATGATTTACACGACGAGATTCAGAAACTAACCGACAACCACACCAAAAAAATCGACGTCCTCCTTGCTGCAAAAGAAAAAGAGGTAATGGAGGTTTAAGCTCAATCGGCGTGAAAGCGTCGTCATTCTTGCGAATGCGAGAATCCAGTACATAATACGCCCGCTTATTCACGACTATATTTCATATATGATGGCAGAACCGCTAAAGGGCCATGGTGCCCTACGATATTCGCCATACTTCGACTGCCTCAAGGATTGTCATTGCGAGAAGCGAAGTGACGCGGCAATCTCGGTAGTTTAAGGTGAGATTGCCACACCCTGATTTCATCAGGGCTCGCAATGACTGTTTCGTCATTCCCGCGTAGGCGGGAATCCATCTTCGTATGGTTTCAAGTCCAGCGTTGGGACAGACCCTTCGACTACGCTCAGGACAGCGTGAGGACACGCCTTTGGCGGCCGCCCACAAAAGTATTACACGGGAACCCACCTAAAAGGTGGGCCACCCGGCCAGCTGATTTACAATGAGTAAGAAGGCTGAGGTTGTGATGCCAGGTTAGAACTTGATCGCCTGGAAAAGAATGCTTATGTGTTTGTTCGTTACTTTTATTTTTTCTCTAGAATTTAGTTCAATTTGAGATGCTCTTCCGATTCCGTAATTAATTGTAATTTGGTAATTTGGAGAGAATTCATAGCCAAAACCAAACAACAATCCCAATCCGGGCTTAACATCTTCCAATTCTTGTAGTTGAAAGTGGTAGATACCGACACCGACAAAAGTAAAAAGCGTGTTTCCTTTTTGAGCAAAGTAATGATTCCAAGTTGGCCCCAGAAATCCTTGTACAACCAGTCTGTCACGAATCGGATCACTTTGGTAAATGATCATGTTCGCATTTAGTATTATGGCATTTTTTTCATTAAGTCCATGTCCAAGTTGCAAATTTATGGCAAAAGCAACAGTTCGGATCTTAACAGGAGATTCCCCAAAGCCTCCTTGTGAATATACGTCTGGCAGAAAAACTGTGGAATTTCCATAGGGAGCGGTACCTCCACCGATTCCAAAAATAGTGCCTTCACGTTTTCCGTCGAATGCTGATATTGTTGATGCGATAATAACAAGAGTAAGATTTGCTATAATGTATTTATTGAGCACTGCACGTTTCTTCACCCCGGGTAGTCGCCGCTGATATAATTCATCAAATAACGGTTTTCGACTTCAATTGAATCAATATGAGACTTAACGACATCACCCACCGAGACCAGACCGACCAACTTGTCGTTTTCGACAATAGGAATATGCCGGATATGATTTTTAGTCATGACACTGCCGATATAGCCGAGGTCATCATCGGGGACGCCAATTATTAAATGAGTAGTCATCAGGTCGCTGACCAAAAGATTTTTGAAAGCGTTATTATCCACCGTGATCGAGCGGAAAATATCGCGGTCGCTGACAATTCCTTTGAGTTTGCCGCTCTCGTCCAAAACAGGCAGAGAGCTGATGCGGTTGCTGACGAGCAGCTGCATTGCTTCAAGGATGGACATTGACGGTTTACCGGTGATTACAGCCCGGTTTCTGTTTTTAAGAAATTCCTTTACTAACATGGCATGCCCTCCTATGGTTGGCAGGCAGGGTTTATTGGATTGAGAGAAGTATCACAAAAGACGCTGTCAGCTTAGACTGTAAAATAAACCCCTATTGTGAATATGAAATATCTGCTTTAGTATGTATAATTATTGAATAATGACCAAACGATTTTTTCAGATAACGGCTGTACTGATACTGGCTTCGATTTTCTTTATTTCAGCTCTGGCAGAGGAGCAGGCCGATGCGGTACTCGGTTTTTATGTCAGCCAGGCCAGGAAAACGTTCGAAAAGTCAGAGCTACGCTCAGAAAATATGTGCTATACATTTTTGGCTTCTAGCCATTATAAACAGATAGGCCGGGGTGGTGTTGTCGAAAGGCTGGATACGGCGATTACCAGATACTTTATGAGCGGCAACCGGATTGATTCCACTCAGGTGGTCGCCGAGCCGACTTCGGAGATGCCCGCTCCGACTTTTGTATTCCCGAACATCTTTGCAGAGTCCTATATATTTAAATTTTTCCCCAACGATATCGGTGAAGAAAACATTGCTATTGGTTTTGACACGCCCGGCAGCGAAGACAGCCTGCCGGCAGGTCTGGCTGTGATAGACAGAGCAGAGTATAAGCTGAAAAGGCTGCATCTTTATTATCAAAACCCGGACGGTTTCAAACGCTTAACCCGCTCCTACCTGTTAAAAGAGCAGCACGGCTTTATCTTTGCTGATTCGATCTGGGAGCTTAATGCCAGGCACGGGATATTCTCAACCGAATATTACCGGCTGGATACAGATATTGGGCCGTTGCAGCTGATTAGATAGAAAAAGAATTTGCCGATTGCAGCAGCCTTTTCTGGTTGACTAAGAGGCAGGATTGC
>JADFLZ010000156.1 GCA_022564135.1 Candidatus Zixiibacteriota bacterium | reverse complement strand
GAATTTAACCGAACGCTTTGGAAATGCGCTGCACCGCCTCTTTACAGTCATCTTCTGAAACATCCAGATGGGTAACAAAGCGTATTTTGGTTTCGCTGTAGGCTACCGCTCTGATACCTATCGACGCCATCTTTTCAATTACCTCAGCTGCCTTACTTTCTGATTTCAAATATATGGCAACTATGTTTGTCTGCACTTTATCCATATCGACTTCAAAAGTGTCCAGAGCGTTTAAGCCTTCGGCCAGAATTCTGGCATTAGAGTGATCATTGGCCAGGCCTTTTATATTATTTTTGGCAGCATACAGTCCTGCCGCAGCAATAATTCCGGCCTGTCGCATGCCTCCGCCAAACAGCTTTCTTTCCCGGCGGCATTTTTCAATAAACTCGCTGCTGCCGATTATCATCGAACCGACCGGCGCTCCCAGCCCTTTAGACAAACAGACCGAGATAGAATCAAAGGGCTCGGTCAGTTCTTTAAGCGAAAGACCTGTGGCAGCATGAACATTCCATATTCTGGCGCCATCGAGGTGAAAAATCAGTTCGTGCTCTTTACATAACTTTGCCAGTTCGACAATATCATTTTGAGGAATTATCGTACCGCCATGGCGGTTGTGTGAATTTTCAACTGCTACAATTTTGGTCAGCGGTGAGTGAATGTTTTTTGGCCTGATATTCTCTCGCACCAATTCAGCAGTTAATGAACCCGAATCTGTAGTCAGCAGGTTTACCAGCAGCCCTGCATGAACTGCCGGTCCGGCGACCTCGTAGTTGACCAGGTGGCACTCTCTCTCACATAAAAGCTCCCAGCCCGGCTGACTATTTGTTTTCAGACAAATTTGATTGGCCATAGTTCCGGACGGCACAAAAAGAGACGAATCCCTGCCGAACAGTTCGGCTATAAAATTTTCAAGTTCATTTACTGTCGGGTCGTCGCCAAAAACATCATCACCTACTTCAGCAGTCAGCATAGCCTGGCGCATCGCTTCGGATGGCTTGGTAACAGTATCTGATCTTAAATCAATTGTTTTCATTACTTGCAAATATAAGTTGTTTTAGAACTCAGGCAACTTTAGAGATTAGTAAATTTTTCTAATTTAAATAAGAAATGCCGCTATGTTAAAGCGACATTAACAAATTTGGTGAATGCTTAATCTTTTACTCGGCCAATTCAGCCAGGGTCACGTTGAGAGCTCTTGGACCCTGCTCTGTTTTGGTCAATTCGTACTGGACTTCCTGTCCTTCTTTGAGTGTTTTAAATCCCTCCATTTTAATAGCGCTATAATGGACGAATATATCCTGCTCGATTCCCTCGCTGGTAATAAATCCCCAGCCTTTTAAGTCATTGAAGTATTTAACTCTACCTTTGGACATCAATACCTCCGAGTCTTAGCGACCTACATCTGTGCCCCTGTTTATAATATAATAATTATGGAATAGCTTTTTGCCAACAAAAAACTGACAGAAATCAGTTATTTTAGCTCAGAACGATGAACATAGTCATGGCCAGCCCTGATAAAAGCGGCACCGAGACATTATCGTCCACACCCATCGGCCAGGCTTCAACTACAGTGGCAACTAACGCCCCTAAGAGAGCTACCTGCAACGGTATACCTGGAGTGAAAAAAGCTACCAGAAATGTTGCTGCCAGACAGCCCAGAGAACCTTCCAAAGTCTTATTTCCTATTTTAGTACGGCCAAATCTCCGTCCGATTAAAGCCGCGGCGGCATCGCCGACAATAATGAAAGAAATCGCTGCGATTGCCACCGGCTTGCTGAATATGGCTACCGAAGCAGCGGCAGCCAGCAGAATATATGATGCCCCGGTCAGGTCACCATCCTGCTCATGTTTACGCAGCATGCGTGAGAAAACCCGGCCGCTCAAAACTCTCCAGAACCACCAGTTCCGCAATCTGGAAACATCGATGACCAGCATGAACAAAGCGATGCCCGAAAGAATCGAGAACGCCGTCACTTGCTCCAGTTCCAGGAAGTAATATCCACCGGGGATAACCAAAGCACCAATATGCGTTGACTTTCTTAAGAGTTCCTGTTTAAGACTTATGTTACCACCAGATGTATTAGGAACCGTTTCCTTCATCTGATTCTCTGCGCTGAACTAAGGGTTTTAAGTGTATGGAAAAGATTCTATCTGAAACAAAAACGTTATACTTTTTAAAAAGATTTTTCTTAAATTCGGTTTCCTGTCTTTTAAGCTCAAGGCTCTTTAATATTTTCGTAATTTCCGGTGCAGCCCTTTCTAAGGTAACAATCTTTTTTTTCTCTATCACCTTAATTATGTGATAACCATACTCAGTATGAACCGGTCTGCTGATTTGTCCTTCACCTGTTACCCGCGCGATTTCAAAAAATTCCGCCGATACATCGTTCGGTCCGATAAATCCGAGATTGGCCAGTTCAATCCGTATCTCTTTTTCGCCGGGATAGTAATCTCTGGCTAGTTTCATAAAGTCCGCGCCTGCAATCGCCTGATCTCTGACAAACTCAGCAAACAGGGAGTCTTCGACAAGTATGTGCTGGACATTGAAAGGTTTTTTTACAGCATACTCATCAATGTGTTTTTGATAGTAATCTTTGATCTTTTCTGCAGTTGGTTCCCAGCGATGATCGATAATTTTACTTTCTACAATATGTCTGGAAAAAGAGTGCTTGGTAGTGGCTATCTGGTTGATAACTTGCGGCAAAGTATCCAGTTTCATTTTTCGAGCTTGCTGGACAATGACCCACTTCCGTGCCATTATCCTCACCATCTCTTTTTTCATTTCAACGGTTGAACTCGATACTTTATATGTCCTCCTGATTATCACTTCACCGACTCTTAAATCACCAAAATCAATTGTATCCGACTGGTTTATTATGGCTGCCCAGGTCGTTTTGTCTACATCGTAGATATTTGTGTTAAAAAGTGGTTCGTTGTATCGAATCTCAATATTAGAAAAGAGAGTATCAAAGACCTGTAGGCTGTAATCCCGGGTCTTGGCACTTAAAACTTTTGACCTGGCAGTAACAAACTGCTCCGGATTTAGAGGGGGTACACCTCCGGGAATATAGTGCTCAATGTACAAAATCTGCCAGCCGTCTTTATCTCTGTAAGGACCAACGATATCTCCGGGCTTTGCCGCAAAAGCTACTGAGTCGAACGGCCAGGCAAAAAATCCGGGTCGTACCCATTCAATTAATCCACCTCGGCGTGCAGAAACTTCATCATGAGAATACTCTTTTGCCGCTTCAATGAAATCATCTTTGGATTGGATGCCTGATTTCAGATCAAAAGCTATTTCCCTGGTAGCTTGCTCAAGCGCACTATCAGACATGGCCAGGTACTTCAGTGAATCCGGACCATGCCGAAGAGCTACCTTTGTAATAACGATGTGGCGAGTCTGCATCTGTTCTTCAAGTCTGAATTCCTCTGTATTGTCTCTGATATATTTGAATATTTCTGATGTATCAGCTGATATCTGGCCGTAAATTGCGTTCTTGTAATAGACTTCTGACATTATTGAAGCATAACCTGCCCGGTATTTGCTGTAATATTCGTAGTGGTTTCGTAAATCTACCTGCGATGCCTCCAGCCCCAGCAAAGTATCTACAACTATGCTGTCGACCAGCTTCTTTACTGTCGATTTTTCAAGTATGCCGCCTTTGGGCAGCATTGTGCTTTCAAATAAACGCTGATAGAGCTGCGCCGTGGTCAGGCTGTAATTATTATCTGCACTGGCAATTTCATATTCGAACCTGCTCAAATCCTTCTGATAGATAATTACAGGTCGGCAGGAAATCACAAATACAGCTGTTAAAATAATGGAAAAAAGAATTACTGATTTTCTCAAAACTAAACTCACCTCTCATGTTGAAGTCTGTTAAATTATACAGCTGTAGAGAAAAAACAAGTCCTAAAAGGAAACAGATTTTCCAGTTAAATAGCCGGGATTTTACCGGTTTGGCGGGCCAGATCAGCCAGTCCGGGCTGAGAGTACGTTTTAAACTCAAGAATAAACGAAGTCCCGACGTTTTCTTCTGATTCAATCCTAATATCAATCCCCAGAACTTCTGCCAGCCGGTGCACAATAGCCAATCCCAGGCCTGTACCCCCTTTTCGAGTCGAGAAAAACGGCTGAAAAGCTTTATTGGTTAATTCTGCCGACATTCCGGGGCCATTATCAATTACTTCCAATCTTACGATTTGCTGCTCAGCATCTATTGAGACTTTGAAAATTATCTCGCCCGGCTGACCTTCAAAAGCCTGACAGGCATTAACAGCCAGATTTATCAGAATTTGCTTAATCAGGTCTTCATCGCCGATCACATATACTATGGACTCTTCTGATTCAAGATTAACTTTGATATTTGAATGTATTGATTCGTCCCGGTAAAGAATTTCCATTGTTTCTGAAATCAGATGACACAATTCAACTTTGTTAAATGTCCGACGTTCAATGCTGGCATATTGAAGGAATTTTGTCAGCATTTTGGTTAAGCGATCTGATTCTTTTATTATCAGGTCCATCAGCTTCTGATTACTGCCCTCCAGACTCAATTCGTTTTTGATCACTTCCACTGAGCCGGAAATTGCCGCCAGAGGATTTCTGATTTCATGGGCGATACAGGCCGATAATTCGCCAATGGCCGACAATCTGTCTGCCGAGCGGACCTTGTCTTCTAATTCTTTGGCCTCGGTCAAGTCAGAAAATATTACAATAAGTCCGCGAAGCTCACCATCGGGTTCTGTTAACACCGATGTTGACAGTCCCAGTGGAATAACATTTCCCGGGCTTACTTCGATCTGCAATTCCTTTCTGGGGAATTCCATTCTTTCATCAATACCGGCCTTCAGGCATCTGGCGAGTTCCGGCATCCTCTTATGAAAAACAGTGTGGCAATCCTTACCCCTGATATCTTTTTCATTAAATCCTGTAATTGTCTCGGCGGCCCTGTTAAAAAATATAATCACACCTCTGGCATCAATGCTCATCAGCCCTGAACTGAGATGTCTGAGGATGTCGTCTGTTTCAAGTTTAGCAATTCTAAGCGCTCTTGAAGTATCTTCCAGCTGTCTGGCGCCGGATTTGATTCTCTCAGCCAGATAGCCCGAGATAAATGCTACCAGATAGAAAATCAAAAAATGGAAAAAGATAGCATAGAACATTCGTTCTTTGCCCACGAAAAACCGGCTCAGTTCGTCGATTGATAAAGACAAATGAGCATCTATGATATAAACAAACCAGACTATTATGCTCAAAGCCGAAGATACAATTGTCGCCATCAAAAGTGTACCAGCCAGCCGGTAAACCAGAGCAGCAGAGGCAATGGTCAGAACGAACATAGCTGTAAGCGGAGAACTTATGTCACCGGTGGAGTAGACCACAATCGACTCTAAAGCAATTTCAAAGACAAAGTGAAGCGCCACAATCCAGGGAGTAATCATGGCCAGTTTGCGCTTGAACTTTTTAGTAAGAGAGACACCAACAGCCAGAGTCAGCAGTGAATAGATAATGACGGGCACCTGCATAAAGCCCGGGAAATCCATCCAGAGCACAATCGCTGCAAACAGAATTACATAAGAGGCCAGTCTGAGCGGCAAAAACCAGTCTATTCTTTCGAGATGTTTACTGTTTGTCATATATAGCAACGGCGCCCTGGTGGGCGCCGTCCTGCTTAGTTATTATCAAATCTGTACAATTTTTTATCGTTAGATTTTTCCAATGATGTCAAACATTGGCAGATACATAGCTATCAAAATACCGCCGATGACAATACCCATAAATACAATAATGATCGGCTCTATTATAGAAGTCAGAGCAGTTACAGCTTCATCTACTTCTTCGTCATAGAAATCTGCAATATTCCTAATCAT
>JADFLZ010000155.1 GCA_022564135.1 Candidatus Zixiibacteriota bacterium | reverse complement strand
GCATCGCGGGCAAAAGTGTTTACTATTAAAATGTGGCATGCCGGCTACGGCTACCAAGGCAATGAATGAAAAGAAAAATCCGCCGATTCCCCAAAGGAAACTATTTAAGTTTTTCTTATCTGCCACATTTGAACAGAATATTGCAAAAACTACGCCGAGAGCAAAATACAGCACAAACAACATTATAAATCCGCCAAGTATTGCTTCCATTATAAGACACCTCCATAATTTCTACTGACTTAAATTTTTCGTGGGCTACTCCCTAACATAACTAATATACTCTCTATTGCTGATTATGCAATTAGATATTTATATCTACGGACAAGACGAAATATCATATTTCCTGCTCGTATTACCGACTGGATTCCACGTCAATCGTGGAATGACGGATACGAGCTAAAGACGAGAATGAGGCGGATTTAAAGAGCCGGTGATGGGGATCGAACCCGCGACCTACTGATTACAAATCAGTTGCTCTACCAACTGAGCTACACCGGCTTACACTTATTCTAACAGTCAATTATCTTGTAGGTCAGGACCCTTGTGGTCCTGACGTTTCGAAAAAGGAAGTCAGGAGTACAAGACTCCTGACCTACCAACTGTTTAACAGGCCACTATTCAATAACTTTTCGGCAGATTTGTCAAGAAAAGAGAGGCTTGGGGGACGAAAATCTGATTTGAGATTGCTATGTCGTTCCTAGCAAGTTCGGAACTTATCGCAATGACGGAAAAAAGCCCCCCTAAATAAAACCCCCTATTCTGCCGTATAGCTTATAGATAAGCCTTTTTATCAAAAATTATTATGGTTACTGTCGAAGCATACGGAATTACTAAAGTCTTTTCAGGCAAGAGGCACAAGAAAGCTATTGTCGCCCTTGACGCAGTCGATCTGGCTGTGCCTCAAGGGGAAGTCTACGGCCTGTTAGGGGATAATGGCGCCGGCAAGAGCACCCTGTTTAAGACTTTTTTCGGACTGGTCAGGCCGGACTCCGGTGAGATTTTTATCAACGGACATATTCCTTCAAATCCGTTCTCTCGCTCAAACGTCGGCTACCTTCCGCAAAACCCCAAATTCCCCGGACATCTTACAGCCAGACAATTGCTGCTCCTGACCGGAAATTTATATAGCATGAACGACAGGGACTTACGGGAAAGAATTGATGGACTACTTAAGATGGTCGGGCTTCATCATTGGCCGTCTCTGAAGATTAAGAAATTCTCCAAAGGGCTGACTCAGAAAGTTGGCCTGGCGCAGGCTCTGATTTCCGACCCGGATTTATTGATTCTCGATGAGCCGTTTGAGGGACTTGATGACAAGGACAAGCCTGCGCTGATGAAAGTAATCGAGCAGGTTCGCTCAGAATCCAAGACTATTCTGATAAGCTCTCCTTTTCGCTCCGACGTCGAATCACTGGCCGACAGAATCGGCATCATGAAAAAGGGCCGAATCGTTCAGACTATTGAGATTAACGTTTTGAGAGAAGAAGAAAAGTGCATGTTTGAAATCGAGGCCGGCATGGGTGGCAAAGTGGTAGATATACCGGCGGAGGTCGGGATAAAACTCATAGTCTCCACCACCAGCATGGTAGTAGAGCTGGTTGACGAAGAGAAGATTAACTACGTAATCGACCAAATTCGCAAGATGGGCATCAGTATCAGGTCGATTAAGCCGCTTAAGACGAAGCTGGAGCAGTCGCTCTATCGCAATATCAAAACGACAGTAGAAACAGAACGAGAGTCAGAGGTGACAGTCTGATGGGAATATTTAAAGAAACCCTGCTTGAATTTTTTGACAGAAAGCAGCATCTGGCCGGATTGGCAATAACAGTTTTAGGAATTCTGCTGATTTATTTAGGGATCTCCAAAAGACTCGAACTGGTAGACAATAATCTGGAGACAGCAGCCAACGTCACAGTTTTTGCCATCGGGGCTTTGCAGACATTTGTCTCACTGATGGTGCTGCTGGCGGCAGTTTCAACCATATTTCTATTCAGCAAACTTTCGAGGAAAGGTCAGGTCGAGTATTATCTTTCCAAGCCAATTAGCAGAGGCAGTTTTTTCTTCAGCAAGCTCTTCAGCATTTACTTCATCTATGCCATAGCTCTGACCGCGCTTTGCTCGATGGTGGGCATTGAACTTATCGGGCTGGGGGTAATCAGTCCTGCGCAATTCGGCTATGTATTAAGCATAAATCTGATATCATTTGGTATCTGGATGAGTGTAGTAATGTTTGTAGGTATGCTGACTAAGTCTGTAACCTATTGCTTCGCTTCTCTGGCCGCAGTCTGGATCGGACAACTGATTCTGACAGGGAGAGAGAGCTGGATTGGCGCTGGGCAGTTTGGCCGTTACCTGCTTGACACCATCTACTATATTTTGCCGAATACGAGCGAAATGGGGCAGATGGCACAGCTATTGGCCAGTGGGGAGGCGGTCACTAACTGGCTGCCAGTTATGACATCGGTGGTGCTGCTGCTGCTGCTTATCTACAGCAGCAAAAGCAGATTTCAGCGCCTTGATTTTTAAGAATCCATAAATTCTTCATTGCCATTTAACCAAATTTTCGATAATATAACTTGGTATGTCTGAGACTAAAGATATTAAGTCAATTTTGGAGCCGCTTCGAATCGCTCTTAAATTGGAGATAGAAGGCAAGCAGTTTTTCTTAGAAGCTGCCTCGACCACCAAAAGCCGTCTGGCCCGCCAGACATTTGAGTTTTTGGCCGCCGAAGAAGACCGCCATATTGAGCAGATCGAAAATATGTGCAAGTCTGTTGAAGGAACCGATGGCAAAGATTTGCTCGATGCCGGCGTTTCCGACGCCGACCAGAAACTGGTCGATTTTAATAATAAATTAGCAGAGTTAAAAGACGAAATAGCAGCTGCCGAAGATGACACCTCGGCCTACAGGATGGCCCTCAAATTTGAAAACGGCGCTGAAGAGTTCTACGAAAAAATGATGAACGAAAGCGACAACCCCAGAGTCAAAAAATTCTACAAGTGGCTTATCGAAGAAGAAGAGATGCATTCCCGGCTGCTGAAATCGTGTATCAAATTCATAGACAATCCGGCCGACTGGTTTAAGTCGCACAAGCCTGGCTAGCAAATCCGTTCGCTTTGATGCTTTTTCACAAAACAAATTTCACGTATGTCCAAAATCTGAGGCAACTGCTTTACAATAGCTAAAATTACGTCTATATTTTTTGCCTGGCTGGAATAACAATAAAGGAGCACAAATTCGATGACTGCTTTTGAATACTTAAAAAAAACCGAAAAACAACGCACCGATGAACTTCTGCAATTTTTGAGCTTTGCCTCGGTTTCGGCGCAATCTAAACATAAAAAAGATGTAGCAGCCTGCGCCGACTGGCTGAAAGCTCATCTGACCAAAATAGGATTTAAGACCAAACTTTACCCGACAAAAGGACACCCGGTCATCTTCGCCGAATATTTTGTAGATAAGAATCTTCCGACTGTATTGTATTATGGTCACTACGATGTGCAGCCACCGGAACCGCTTGACCTCTGGAAAACTCCGCCGTTTAAGCCTGACATTCGCGACGGCTATTTTTATGCCCGCGGCGCTACCGATGACAAAGGCCAGACTTTTACCCATATCAAAGGCCTCGAAGCTATAATCAAGACAACCGGGACGCTGCCAATAAACGTCAAGTTTATGATTGAAGGTGAAGAAGAGATTGCCTCGGCTAACCTTCCGGCCTTTATGAAAAAAAACAAGAAGCTGCTCAAAGCTGATATTTGCGTTGTCTCTGATACCGCTCAGTTTAACAAAACGACTCCGGCCGTTACTTTTGGTCTGCGCGGGATTTCTCCGGCGGAACTTTTTGTCTATGGCCCCAATCGGGATGTCCATTCCGGCTCTTTTGGTGGCTCTATTACAAATCCGGCCATTGCCCTGTGCCAGATGATAGGGCAGCTGCACGATAAAAATGGCAGAATAACTGTTCCGGGATTTTACAAGGATATCAAGCCGGCTTCCAAATGGGAGAAAAACCAGTTCAAAAAATTGCCTCACAGTGATGCCAAATATATGAAATCACTGGGAGTGCCGGCCTTGTTTGGAGAAAAAGGCTACACCACGCTCGAGCGTATCTGGATTAGGCCGACTCTTGAAATCAACGGAATTACATCGGGTTATCAGGGCGAAGGCAGCAAGACGATTATACCGTCTTTTGCTTCCTGCAAAATCACCATGCGGCTGGTGCCTGATATGGATCCTGATGATGTCGCCAATAAACTTGAGAAGTACCTCAAAAAAATTGCGCCGAAATCTGTCAGAATTAAACTCAACAAGTCTCCCGGCGGCAAGGGTGTCAATGTACCCACCGATGGTCCCTGGCTTGAGGCGGCGGCTAATGCTATCAAAGCCGGATTTGGCAAGACTCCGGTATTTATGAAAGAGGGCGGCTCGATTCCGGTGGTTACTGATTTCAAAGACCTGCTCGGGCTGGATACTTTGTTAATCGGTTTTGCTCAGCATGATGATAATATTCATTCACCAAACGAACGGTTCCGTATTGTAGATTTTGAAAAAGGCTGCAAAACCGGCGCTGCTCTGCCGACAGAACTGAGCAAGGTTAAAGCGTGAGCCAATCGTCCGCCCGTGGCGGACGCGAAAACAAATCGACTGTCCCTGACTCCGAGCATAACTCTGCCGCCAAAATCTCTACTGGTTTTGTAGTCGGAGTTCTTGTCTTTCAGCAGACAATGGCGGCGCTGGCTTTTCCGATCAGTAAATACGGTCTGGAGATAATCGAACCGTTCGCTTTTGGTTTTTATCGCTTCATAATTTCATCGCTGGTTCTTCTGGCCATAAACAGATTCATAAACCATTCCGTCCGAATCGAAAAAAAAGATTACTGGAAAATCTGGGGACTGGGCATTTTGATTATTCCCTTAAACCAGCTGGCTTTTTTGTATGGGCAGTCGCTGACATCGTCCGGGCATGGGGCGATTTTATTTGCCACCACGCCAATCTGGATTTTTCTTATTGCTCAGTTTATTCTAAAAGAAAAGCTGATAATCAGGCGGGCAATTGGAATTGTTATAGCGGTTGTCGGAGTGATCGTACTGATGACCGGCGGGGCAGTAGAGCTGGGCACCGAATATCTATACGGCGACCTGCTGATATTATTGGCTGTTTTGACCTGGGCCTTTTATACGGTTTTTGGAAAAGAACTGGTTCGAAAATACGGAGCGCTGCGCATTACGGCTTACGCCTTATCGTCTGGTACAGTTTTGTACCTGCCGTTCGGAGCATACTTTGCCAGCCAGCTCGACTACGCCGCTGTCAGCATGGGCGGCTGGCTGGCGGTATTGTACATGGCTATCGGGACCTCGGTTATTGCTTATGGCTTATGGTACTGGGCGCTGAAATATATGGATGCTTCGCGAATGGCGGTATTTCATAACATTCAGCCGGTGGTGGCGACTATCGTAGCTTTTTTCTGGTTAGGTGAACCGTTAGGAATAGAATTCATAATCGGCGGCGTGATAGTATTAGGCGGAGTGATTTTGGCGGAGGTTTAAAATATGTCAAAAGTATATGAAATGTCGCACAGAGATAAACTGGCACTCCTTTTTAGAGAGACTCTAAAAATACAAGAAGTAACTATAGGATTACCTGTTTCTAATAGACTCGATTATGCAGTCTCTGTCTTTTTGTCACAGTCACTAAAGGCATATTCAATTTGGTCAATATGTAATCCCGTTCCGAGAAACGAAATCTTGGATAATAATGGCGTAATAGATGACTTTTCATCAGGTTTTGTCCTATTGAGATCAATGTATGAGGCAATCCTCGTTTCTAGGTTTACTCTACTAGATAATGAATTCTCAGGGTGCCGAAATATTGTAGTCCAGGTTGCA
>JADFLZ010000154.1 GCA_022564135.1 Candidatus Zixiibacteriota bacterium | reverse complement strand
ACTTGCCTGCCCAATTCATCCTCAGGTAGCTGAAAGCCGCGCTCTGTAAACGGTTTTGTCAAAAGTTCGTTAAAATCTTTCTTCATGCTTCTCAGAGGAACTCTGTCCTGCGGACGTTTGGGACCGGCTAAACAGGGCTCCACAGTTGAAATATCAAGTTCAAGAAAATCTGTAAACTCAGGCTCAGTTGATGCATCGCGAAAGAGCATTTGCTCTTTGGCATAGCGTTCCACCAAATCGATTTGCTCGTCGCTTCTGCCGGTTAGTTTCAAATAATCAAGGGTGTGCTGGTCAATAGGGAAAAAGCCAATTGTGGCGCCATACTCCGGCGCCATATTGGAAATCATGGCCCGTGACGGCAGCGGCAACTGGTCGAGGGCCGGGCCGTAGTACTCGACAAATTTGCCAACCACGCCTTTATTGCGCAGCATCTGGGTGATGGTCAAAACCAAATCTGTTCCGGTAACGCCGTCTTTTAACTGCCCGGTCATCTTAAAACCGATTACTTCCGGAGTAAGCATATAAATTGGCTGACCTAACATGGCCGCTTCGGCTTCAATTCCGCCGACACCCCAGCCGAGAATGCCCAGAGCGTTTATCATAGTGGTGTGGCTGTCGGTACCAACCAGCGTATCCGGCAGAGCCAGGCCGTTTTGATTAATCACGCACTTGCCCAGATATTCTAAATTTACCTGATGACAGATTCCGGTAGCAGGCGGCACAACTTTGAAATTTTTAAAAGCTTCTTTACCCCAGTGCAAAAATTCATAACGTTCGTAGTTTCTTTCAAATTCTTTCTTGGCGTTTATTTCGAGTGCCTGCCCCGAGGCAAAGGCATCGACCTGCACCGAATGGTCAACCACCAGATCGACCGGTACCAGCGGATTTATTCTCTGGGGGTCGCCGCCAATCTTTTTCATAGCATCACGCATAGCCGCTAAGTCGACCACTAAAGGCACACCTGTAAAATCCTGCAATAATACTCTGGCCGGGCAGTAGGCAATTTCGACATCGCCGACATTTTTAGCATTATATCCGGCCAATTTTATGACATCATCTTCGGTAACAGAGCTGCCATCGATATTTCGCAGCAAATTCTCCAGCAGAACTTTGATAGAATAGGGCAGCTTGTCTATGGAGCCGAATTGATTGAGCGAATCAAGGCGATAAATCGTTAATTCGCCGGAACCGGTCTTTAGTTTGCCTTTTGCCTCAATACTGCTCATATATCCCTTTCAATTTTTCTAAACTTTGTAGAACAAATGTCTATTTATTTGTTATTATAATAATAACCGCAGCACAAGGATAAAGTGCGCTGCTTGTGTAAAAAGAAACTTTCTTTAATGTTTGTAAAACAATTATCAAAAGACTTCATAGAAATCCACGCCCCGGCCAAAATTAATCTTTTCTTACAGGTACTTGGTAAACGTCCCGACGGATTCCATAATATAAACTCTCTGATACAGGCCATCACTCTTTTTGACCGGCTGAAAATTGAGAAAATTGATGAGCCTGAATGCAGAGTCAAGCTGACCGGCAAATTGAGCTCAGCTCCTATAGAAAATAATCTGGTCACGCAGGCCTATAAACTTCTCAAAAATAAATTTGGGTTAAAAAATGGTATAAAAGTTGAGCTGGAGAAAAATATTCCTATTGCTGCCGGTTTAGGGGGGGGGTCATCGGACTGTGCCGCCGCAATGATTGCGATTAACTTGATTTTTGAATTAGGATTGTCTAGTCCTGAACTCGTTAATTTTTCCTTGAAGCTGGGCTCAGATATACCTTTCTTTTTCAGCAAAGGACAGGCATTAGTTTCAGGGCGTGGAGAAATAATTGAAGAAACCGATTTTCCGGTCGATTATAAGATTATTGTAGTTGCAACGGACATTTCAGTATCAACAGCTCAAAGTTACGAGGCTTTGAATTTGAACTTGACAACAAATAAGAGCGCCTGTAAGTTGAAGCCTTACTGTGGATTTGAGGGCTATGTTGAATCGCTGGTGGGGCTAGATAACGATTTTGAGGCGGTTCAATTTTTACTCTATCCTGAATTAGTGACCATAAAAGAAGCATTATTGCAAAGTGGGGCAAAGCTTGTAAGAATGAGTGGGTCAGGTCCTACTATGTTTGGAATATTTGCGGATAATTGGGAAAGAAGTCGTGTCTGTAGAGGAGACTTTTCGGACTGTCAGCTGTACACGGTTAAACCTTTCCTCCTGCCAGGGCAGGGGATCCCACAACTTTGAGGAAGAGACCGTGGAAATTACAGAAATTCGTGTCACCCTAAGAAACGAAGAACGACTAAAAGGATTCGCTAATATTACTTTTGACAACAGCTTTGTTGTCAGGGGGATGAAAATAATTGAGGGGAATAACGGCCTTTTTGTCTCAATGCCCAGCCGGAAGCGCCCAAACGGCACTTATCAGGACATAGCCCACCCGATTCATCAGGATATGCGGGAGGATATCGAATCCCAGGTTTTAAAAGAATATCAGGAAGAAGTCAAAAGAAACTCTTCAAATTGACTGTTTTTTTTCTTTTATTGCCAGTGCCCTGGGGCGTCGTCAAGCGGTAAGACACCAGCCTTTGAAGCTGGCATTCCCAGGTTCGAATCCTGGCGCCCCAGCCATTTTTTGCTTATATTAAAATCTGCTCTCATTCCCAATTTTGAATGAGGGCAATTTAGTGCTGGAAATTTTGAAGGACCGTTAAATGATTGTCAGAAGTGATTTGAAACTGGTTACGGGAAATGCAAACTATTCCCTGGCTCAAGACATTGCCAAGTATCTGGGCGAAGAACTTACTAAGTGTACTGTCAGCCGTTTCTCAGACGGTGAGATATTTGTACAGATAGAAGAAAATATAAGAGGGCATGATCTATTCATAATTCAGCCTACTAATCCGCCGGCTGATAATCTGATGGAACTGCTTATTATGATTGAAGCTGCCAGAAGAGCTTCAGCCATGAGAATCACCGCCGTCCTACCCTATTACGGTTACGCCAGACAGGACAGAAAAGATAAACCGAGAGTCGCTATTACTGCCAAGTTAGTGGCCAATCTTATCACCACCGCCGGAGCCGATAGAATTATTACAATGGACCTTCATGCCAGTCAGATACAGGGATTCTTTGACCTGCCCCACGACCATTTGTACTCTTCGGTTTTGTTTAATAAATATTTCCGCACCTTGAAACTTGACAACCTTTGTGTTGTTTCACCCGATGTCGGTTCTATTAAACTGGCCAGGGCAACTTCGAAATCGTTAGACGCCGATATTGCCATAGTTGACAAGAGGCGGCCAAAAGCAAATGTGGCCGAAGCTATGAATTTGATTGGCAGCGTGGAAAACAAAAATGTTTTGATCAGAGATGATATGATAGATACCGCCGGTTCAATCGCGGCCGCAGCAGAGTGCGTCAAGCAAAACGGCGCTCTGGACATTTATGCCGCAGCTACGCATGGCGTGCTGTCGGGACAGGCTTTAGAAAGAATTGAAAAATCACCCATAAAGAAACTTATTATTTCAGACTCAATAGACCAGTCAGAGCGAGACTTGCCTGATAAGATAGAGGTCTTGACCTGTTCTGAACTGATAGGAGAAGCAATAAAAAGAATAGCTGATGAGGAATCTGTCTCATCGCTATTTGAAGATCAACCGATGGTAGTTTAATTATTTTTAATTAAATGAGAGTAGGAAGGAATTGAAAGAATCATGAAAGAAGTTGTATTAGCAGTCACCTCGCGTGAAGGTGTTGGCAAAGGTTTTGCGCGCAGAGTAAGAATGAACGGGAATATTCCCGCCATAATTTATGGCCCCCAGACCAAGCCGATATCTGTTCAAGTCAACCATCGACAATTTCAATCGGCCTGGAAAACAGCCGGTGGCAGCAGCGCTATTTATAATCTGGACCTCGACGGAAAAACCAAAAAGGTTCTTATCAGGGAGCTGCAAAGAGACCCGGTGACAAGTGAGATAGTCCATGTAGATTTCCACGCTATTTCAATGACAAAGCCGATTCACCTTTCTGTGCCGATCAGGCTAATAGGCGTACCGGTCGGTGTTAAGACCGACGGCGGCATTATGCAGACAACAATGCGCGAGTTCGAGATTTCCTGCTTACCGGCAGATATCCCTGAGCATATTGATATTGATGTCGAAGGCCTGCATATTGGAGAATCTATCCATGTTAAAGATATTAAGATTGAAAAAGCAAAAATCCTTGATGAAGAACAACGGACAATAGTCGTTATCTCTGCCCCGACGGTCATGAAGTCAACTGAAGAAGAAGCTGCCGAAGCTGCTGAAGAAGAAGCAGCCGCCGAAGGCACCGAAGCTGCAGCTGCTGAAGGCGCAGAAGGTGCCAAGAAAGAAGAAGGCACTGATGATAAAGACAAAGACAAAGACAAAGAAATAAAGGCAAGAAATAAAAATAAGCCGGTAATTCAGTCAAATATTTTAATAGAAAAACCGCTTCTGTCCAGAGGCGGTTTTTTAATAACTACATCATATCAAATGGGTCGACGTCGACTACGACTTTTATTCCCGAAGGCATCTTAAAGCGGCTCTCGTTTTCTTCCCAAACCTTGAGCATCTGCACGAATTTTACGACCTGCTTGGTTTTTACAAAGAGATGCCGCCTGAAATTTTTCCTTAAAAAATACATAGGGCAGGGCGCCGGGCCTAAAAGCTCAGCTTTGAGATGGCTCTTATCTATTTTGCTCTTAAGTGCTTTGCCGAATAAAAGCGCATGTTCTTCCAGTCTCAATTCATCTATTCCTGAAAGAACAAAATTTACTATTCTGGTAAAAGGAGGATAGTCGAATTCGCGTCGTTTCAATATTTCTTGTTTATAAAAAGAGATGTAATCCTGTTTGGCAGCATTGAGTATGACATCTCTTTCGGGATAATAAGTTTGTATCAGCACCTGTCCCATATTATCAGACCTGCCTGAGCGGCCTGAGACCTGCAGAAGTCTTGAAAAGGATTTTTCAGTCGCACGGAAATCCGGCAAGTCCAGACTCTGGTCGGCAGAAAGCACACCTACCAGAGAGACCCCCGGCAAATCCAGCCCCTTAGTTACCATCTGTGTTCCCAAAAGAATATTTTGTTTTCTGGCGGCAAAGTCTGAGAGGATTTTGAAAGCTTTGGTTCTGCCTCTGGCAGTGTCGGAATCAAGACGTGCCGGTTTCCCTCGTTCAAATAAATATCCTAAACTTTCTTCCACTCTTTGAGTACCCACCCCGCGGTACGCGAAAGCCGTGGCGCCGCAGTTGGGACAGATATCATAATTCGGTTCCAGGTTTCCACAATAGTGGCAGGAAAGCTTCTGACCCGTCTTGTGAAAAGTCAAATTCACTTTGCAGTCAGGGCACGATGGTACAAAACCGCAGGAGTCGCACTTTATATAGGGAGAGTAGCCCCGGCGGTTTAAAAAAAGAATAATCTGCTCATCCTTCGCCAGACGGTCCTCGATTTCTTTTTTTAGAGGGTAGGACAAATAATTAAGGTCGCCGCCAAGCCTATGTTTTTGCATATCGATAATTTGAACTTTGGGCAAAGTTGCCTTTCCCGGTCTTTTAGTTAAGGCATGCAGTTGGTATCTGCCGGTTTTGGCATTGTGGTAAGACTCAAGCGACGGAGAAGCCGAGCCGAGCAAGATCGGTATATTATTAATTTTTGCCCTCATTATGGCTGAGTCACGCGCCTGAAAACGTGGAGCCGGATTATCCTGCTTGTAGCTGTCGTCGTGCTCTTCGTCAACTACGATAAAGCCGATGTTCGGCAGCGGTGCAAAAAGCGCGGAGCGCGGACCAATGGCTATTTTGTATCTGCCGGAGAGTATGCCCCGCCAGCTCTCCATTCGCTCACTGTTGGT
>JADFLZ010000153.1 GCA_022564135.1 Candidatus Zixiibacteriota bacterium | reverse complement strand
TCTGACAACATCTGATCAGACCAGTTCGGCAACGATTTTTGCCGGCAATGAGACTGGACTTTCAGTGGCAGCAAGCGCCACCCGAAGCCTCTGGTTTAAGTTTGAGTCGCCAACCAGCACGACTGTGACGACACAACAGACTATAACTGTAACATTGACGGCGGCAGCCGGATAATGTTTGTAAATCAACTTGCAAGGGAAAACCTTTGGAAAGGTGCCCGCTATTCTCGTAAGGAGATGTAAAATGAAAAGGATAGGATTCACTATCGCACCAGCTCTGGTTTTGGCCTTCACCTCGTGATGATGCCACAATCTACGACAGCCGGAGGGCTGAGCACGCAACTGGGAGAAGTCGTTGTAACAAATCTTCAGATTGGCCAGACTTACAATTTAAGAGAACTTGCCAATCTCCAGATAACTGTCAGAAATACCGGTGAAGATGTCGTAAATTTGAGAATGGATGTACTGAAACCTGAGACCAGAGAGCTCAGGCAGGGAGCAGCCGCCATACCGGATATTTCCTGGGTAACACTTAGCCAGGATTCCTTTACGGTGGGAGGAAAGCAACCGGCCTCTTCTGATATTATAATCTCGATTCCGGATGACCCCCAGTACCTTGGCAAGAAGTTTCAGGTGATTATCTGGTCACATACTGTTGGCGACGGTTCCACGTTTATGGAAGTAGGGCTTAAGAGTCGGATAATATTCACAACTGATACCGTCAAGGCCGACCTTGATAAGCTGGTTACCAGTTCGGCAGCCAGTCTGGATTTCTCCCTTCAACCGGAGGAAATCCATCTGGACAATGTGCCTGTGGGCATGTCCTATGATATTACTGAAAAAACCGGCCGCGTCCTGACGATAACCAATAGCGGAAACCGTCAAAAGACATTCAGATTACAGAGCCGTACCGTCGCAGGCTCGTCAGCGACGCTAACTGACAAATATGACGATGCCCCGGAAGCATCGTATCTGCAATTCAGTGACAATGAATTTGTGCTGGCTCCTAAGGAGACCAAGACCGTAAATATGTATCTGAATTTCCCAAGCAATAAGGAATACAATGGCAAACATTATATGTTTATCATCCATGCGTATTCCGCTGATGAATTGGTAACCACAGGTGTTTATTCACGGATGTACGTCTCGATTAGTCCATGACGGCTAATTATGAGAAACTGATACAACAACCTCGAAATTCAACTGCAGACAGATGGTGCCAAATTGAACATTGGTGGCTAAAAACAATTAAGTACATTGATCAGGGGACATCTGTTCTGATGGCAAAGTCGCAACAGAACATTCTCTTTTTATTGACAATGACCCTTTTGAGTGGTCTTACTCTTACTATTTGGCTTTTGCCACTGCCTGTAAACGCTCAACCTCCGCCTCAGATTTCAGCCGCTCTCCTTGAAGATTTTCAATCGTCTACCATTGAAAAGAAACCTCCACCTGAGGATACTGAACCAGAGCCCGGTGTGACTGGCTCGACTCTGGCAGTGACTGTCACGGTTACTTCGTTAATAACGGGGATACTTCCAGACGCGTTTTCGCTTTCTCAGAACTACCCCAATCCCTTTAATTCTTCAACTGTAATCCAGTATGAATTACCTGAAGCGGCATGGGTCAGACTGGAAGTTTACAATATGCTTGGTCAAGCTGTGGCTACTTTGGTTGACGGCAACCAGCAAGCAGGAGTTCATTCGTATAACTGGAACGCTAATAACTTTGCCAGCGGTATTTATTTTTACCGAATCACGGCGGGAAATTTTAGTGCTTCAAAGAAAATGGTTATCATAAAATAACCTGCCGTGTAATGACAAGAGCAATTCGCAGTATCACATTCCTTAAACTGTCCAGTCAAAACTTGTCAACAGAGATTCGAAGAGCTATAATGAACTCGCACCGAAGCTCGAAACTTTGGTCAAAAGTCAATAAGAGTCGAAATCAAACATACCCAGGAGCCAAAAATGGGACATTTACTCCATGGTCATGCCGATCATATAAAACTGCGAAACTCGTATCGTAGCTCGGCCCTTTAATTGAATAATAACATTGGTTTTTCATGAAGCGAAAAGTTGCGAAATTCGTCTAACTGACCCCCCTTTAATCAAAACAAAAAAACCAAAGAATTGGTCTTAAGAGAAACGTCTACAGTTCACTTTTATCGTCAAATGTACTACTATCCTAATCGGCTACAATAGTTCTCTGCTAATTCACAGAACTAACTAACTCTCATAAACTTGGGAGAACTCAATCCCGTAATTTGCCCAAAGAAACTCCACAAATCAGTCAATCCAATCGGCCACAATTCGGCCATTACCCACTCGCCTAAACCTATACTACACAATTGAATTGTCAAAGCGATGGCGGGCAGAACAGGATACAATAAGCAATAGAATTGAAAGTCTTGATACAAAGAACAGAGATTATGTCGAAGAGGGCATGGAAATTATAGAACTGGCGCAAAACGCTCACTCTCTTTACGTTGAATAAAACTCAACTGAAAAGCGCGAACTCATAAAGTCTTTACTATCGAATTGCACTCTCAACGACAGAAGCCTTTGTCCCACATATAGAAAACCCTTCAACCACATCGTTGAAGGGATACAAATGCAAGTTATGCTCCCCCGGTAGGACTCGAACCTACGACCCATTGATTAACAGTCAATTGCTCTACCAACTGAGCTACAGGGGAGTGTCAAATTTTTGAGACCCAATACAGGGCAAATATATTAGCTTCTTTCGGCTAAATGTCAACGAAATTTATATCCGCGCTGTGGATACCGTTTAAGCACAGCCAATTCTGGCAGTTTGATTTGCAGACTTTCTATGTTTGAAGCGAGTCCGAATTCGTACAGTTTTATTAAATGGAACATCCCTTAAAACCTCCCGTATAAATTTATATCAGAAAATGAAATCTTTCAAAATAAGAAGCAGGAGGATTGAAATGAAAAGGCTATTTACGACAGCAATTACAGCTGCCTTACTCATGGGCTTAGTAGCCGCTCCCTTGAATGCCAAACCCGCTAAAAAGTCAAATGCCTGGCTCGGAGTATATACCCAGTCAGTTGACCGGGATATTTCCGACGCTTTTGAGCTGGATATTGATTATGGCGCTATTGTTAACGAAGTTCTGGGCGACTCCCCGGCCGATGAGGCTGGCATAAAAGATGGCGATGTGATTATCAGTTTTGATGGTCAGAAAGTATGGGACCAGGATGATTTGCTGGATTTTATTGAAGAGAAAAAAGCTGGAGCATCAGTCGCGCTTGAGCTTATCAGAGATGGCAAAAGTGTGACAGTAAATGTAGAGCTGGGCAATCGCCCACGATCCAGAGGACTCTTCTCTCGTTCTCCTCGAGCCCCTAAAGCAAACAGCAGAAATTATGTTTTTTTTGATAGAGGTCATGACAATAATCATAAGTACAGAAAGCACAAAAATGGCTATGTTGGCGTAAGCCTCACACCCCTCTCCGACCAATTGGCGGATTATTTTGGTGCTAAAAGCGACGTTGGAGTCTTGATCACGGAAGTTTCAGATGATTCCCCAGCAGAAAAAGCCGGGCTAAAAGCGGGCGATGTAATTATTGCAATTGGGAAAGAAGAAATCTCTGACTATTCAGATGTCAAAGAGATTGTAGGAGAAAGCGACAAGGGTGACAAACTCACTTTCACTATTCTCAGAAATAAAAGACAGCAGAAAATCGAAGTCGAGGTCTCTGAGTCTGAAGAGAGTTCTTTCGGGTACCGCTTTTTTAGCGGTCCTGATTTAGCCATAATTCCAGATATACCGGCTATTCCCGATATTTATATTCCGAAAGCAAAGGGCCGGTTTAACCGCTTCAATAGAGACCACAACAGTTTTTTCGATTACGATGAGTTCTTAGAAGATATGGGTGAATTCAAAGAAGAAATGGCAGAATTCAAAAAAGAGATGAAAGACCTGCACTGGAAATTCAAACGGCTGGAAAAAGAGGATAGAAGAGAGCTTAAAGCCGAACTTGATAAGCTCAGAAAAGAGCTGAGAAAAATGGAAAAGAAGTTAGATTAACAATCGGAGATTTCTTTTAAGTCAGTCAAAAGCCCTGTCATATCAGGGCTTTTTTCATGTATATTTCTATATTGCAAACAGGCTTTTAAGAGCATATTCTTAAGTATCATGGCAGACATTACAGTTGAAAAACTTACCGAAACCAGAAAACAGGATTTGGACCTGACTTTACTGACTTCCAACAGTGATGGTCTGAAAAAAATTATAAATAATCCTGAGCTGCACCGGCCGGGACTTGCACTAACCGGTTTCTATGAAAGATTTGCCAGCAAAAGAGTTCAAATATTGGGGGAAACAGAGGCGACATATTTGAGCCAGCTGTCTGAAGATCGCTTAAAAGAAATATCCAGAAAGATGTTCGATTACGGTCTGCCGCTGGTCATCATTACCAAAGGTTTAGCTCCGCCGGCAGGATTTATAGAAGCGGCTGATTTATCGGGCACCTGTGTATTCTCAAGCAAACTTACTACTGCAGAATTGACTACCAAACTTTCAGCCTATCTGGATCATCTGTTTGCTCCCTCAATTATGGTACATGGCTCTTTGATGGACGTCTACGGAGTGGGTTTATTATATACCGGCAAATCGGGAATTGGCAAATCAGAAATCGCCCTTGATCTTGTAGAAAGAGGGCACCGTCTGGTAGCTGACGATGTCGTCAAAATTACCCGGGCAGCCCCCGATGTTCTCTTAGGTAACAGCTCTGAGCTCCTGGGACATCATATGGAAATCCGTGGAATTGGAATCATTGATATAGAAGAACTGTTCGGCATAAGAGCAATTCGGCTGCAAAAGAGAATTGAGGTAGAGGTAAACCTTACGCTCTGGTCAGAAACCGAGGAATATGAAAGGCTGGGGCTGGAAGATAAAAAAACCAAGGTACTGGGAGTCGAAATACCTATTGTAAGAGTGCCGATTTCACCGGGGAAAAATATAACCGTAATTTCTGAGGTTATAGCAATGAACCATATGCAGAAAGTCTACGGCGAAAATGCTGCTTTAGAATTCACCAAAAAGCTCTCCCAGACATTGTCACGACAGTCTGTAACCAAAGACTATTTGGAGTCAGATTTCGAGTAAGGCTTAGCCAGACTATAGCTGACCAATCCCCAGGCGCTGCGCTTGCAGGAATCGCATTTACTGCCTATCTTCATCAATCCACTTCGGTGGGAACCAGATTCACTATTTGAGGTAAAAAGAGTTTGAATTGGAGGACATAAGACTAAGATGAACAGACGTTTAATTATAATGCTTGGCGCCATATTATTTGTTTTGCCCCTGCTAGTCGGCTGTGGTAGCGGAAATAACCCTACTCTGGCAGTCGTTGGAGGCCAGGATATTACCCTGGAAGATTTCAAATTAGTCTATGGTAACTTACGTACCCAATATGCGACAGCAGAGGAAGAGTTTGAAGGCAAAAAGCAGCTTCTGGACTCCATGGTTATAACCAGACTGCTGATAAATTCTGCTTATGAAAAAAACATAGATAAACTTGAAGAACTGGCCAGAATAGTCTTGGCCAGCCGCAATCAGTTTTTGCTGGATGCTCTTTATGAGGATCTTGTTATCAAACATGCCGAGCCATCTGATGCCGAGATTAAAGAGTTCTACAACAAATTAGAATATCAAATTCGGGCTTCTCACATATTGTTGAAGGATGCTGATACCGCCCAGTCGATATTTGAAAGAGTGAAAGCAGGGGAAAATTTTGATAAACTCGCTTATGACTACTCCATCGATCCTTCGGCAAAGAAAAACCGTGGAGACCTCGGGTATTTTCTGTGGGGGGCAATGGTAGAGGAATTTCAGGTCACCGCTTTTGCAATGGAGCCCGGAGAA
>JADFLZ010000152.1 GCA_022564135.1 Candidatus Zixiibacteriota bacterium | reverse complement strand
GTACGCACAAACAGCGGCATAAACGGCAACAATTGTAGCAAGGGCTATCCAGATCATTCGCAACAGTTTCATTTCTGATTATCTATTGGAATCGGTTCCTGTGTAAGCAGGAACGACGACAATATTATGCGACAGACTATTCCCATTCTATTGTCGCCGGAGGTTTTGATGATTTTGTGGGCGGCAGATGTCCTCATCTGCCCCTTTTTTGTAAGATTTAATTATTGATTCTTGTCTCAGCAAGCATGACATAAGAATCAGTCGACTGGTTATTCCCACTCTATCGTCGCCGGAGGTTTTGATGATATATCATAAACGACTCTGTTAACGCCGCTTACCTGACGAATGATCCTGTCAGAAATATCAGCCAGTATGTCATTATCAATATGAGCCCAGTCGGCGGTCATGCCGTCAACAGAGGTCACGGCTCTTAAAACCAGTACATTTTCATAAGTCCGGCTGTCACCCATGACACCAACCGCTTTGATCGGCAGGAGCACCGCAAAAGCCTGCCAGATATCATCGTATATTTTTCTATGGTGCAGCTGTTCGATAAAAATGGCGTCAGCTTCTTTTAAAATATCGCACCTCTCCGCGGTTACCTCGCCCAATATCCGCACAGCCAGTCCCGGGCCGGGAAAAGGGTGACGCCCTATAAACATTTCAGATAAGCCCAGCGAGCGCCCCAGCTCTCGTACTTCGTCTTTGAAAAGCTCTCTTAGCGGTTCGACCAGTTTGAGTTTCATGCGCTCTTTTAAACCGCCGACATTGTGATGACTTTTGATTGATACCGAGGGTCCGCCCTTAAAAGAGACCGATTCGATAACATCCGGATACAAAGTCCCCTGAGCCAGAAATTCTATACCACCGATTTTCTCGGCCTGCTCTTCGAAGACATCAATAAAAGTATTGCCGATAATTTTTCTTTTCTTTTCGGGATCGGTGACATCTTTGAGCCGTGTCAAAAACATTTCTGAAGCATCAACAGCGTGCAGGCTGAGTTTGAGATGGCTTAATAATTCTTTGACTTCTTCAAATTCATTCTTACGCAGCAGACCATTGTTAACAAATACAGCATGCAGATTTTTCCCGATAGCACGTGATATCAGAACTGCTGCCACTGTAGAATCTACCCCGCCGGATACTCCTACCACCACCTGACCGTCACCGACCTGTCTGCGTATTTTGCCGACAGTTTCTTCTAAAAACGCCTCGGTAGTCCAGTCACCTTTGAGCTTGCAAATATCAAACAGAAAATTATTAAGAATCTTGCCGCCTTCTTTTGTGTGATAGACTTCAGGATGAAACTGCAGACCAAAGATATTTCTTTTTTCGTCGGCAATAGCGGCTGTCTTAAGAGAGTCGGTTGAACCGATCAGATGGAAATTCTCAGGCAGAGATTCAATAGAATCGCCGTGTGACATCCAGACCTGGCTGTCTTTCTCAACACCTTTAAAAAGAGAACTTGCGTTCAGTGTTTTGAAATTAGCCCGGCCGTACTCGCGCGTGGCAGACTTCACCATCCGTCCCCCGAACAGATCAGCCAAAAGCTGCATGCCATAGCAAATGCCAAGCACCGGTGTTCCATTTTCGAAAAAACTCTTATCAAGCCGGGGAGCGTCTTGGTCTGTTACCGAGGCCGGCCCGCCCGAAAGAATATATCCGGCAATCTTTGAACTGTCATATTTTGACAAGTCGCTGTTAAACGGCACTATTTCACAGTAGACTTTTGCTTCACGAATCCGGCGTGCGATCAGCTGAGTATACTGCGACCCAAAATCAAGAATAAGAATCATCTGGTGAGAATCAGACAAGAGCGCTCCTTTTTGAAATTTTTCTGGTAAGGCCGGAATCTAATGCAAATTCTTTTGATTCGGCCGGGTAATCTTCCATAAAATGCAAGCCGCGCGACTCTTTGCGCCATAAACCTGACTTTATTATCAACTCAGCCACAGTTACCAGGTTTCTAAGCTCAACTAATTCATAACCCGGCGCTGTGCTGGCATATTCTTGTTCTATCAGCTGCCGGAGTGGTTCGATCTTCTCTAAGGCCGACAGCAGTCTCTTTTCCGAGCGGACAATCCCAACCAGTTCTGACATTGTTTTCGTCAGCTGGTCACGTGTTTTCTTTATATTAATATGAGAATCTTCTGTTTTATTGCCAGCGAGTTCTAAGGCTCGAGAATTATGCGCTTGATATTTTTTCAGTTTTTCAAATTCGCTGACTGTTTTGAGTGCGGCGTTCTTGCTGACCACTACTGCTTCTAAGAGAGAATTCGAAGCCAGCCGGTTGGCGCCATGCATACCTGTCATGGCCACTTCGCCCGAGGCAAACAGTCCCCGTATCTCTGTCTGACCGTCCATGTCTGTTTTTAAACCACCACAGGCGTAGTGTGCCGAAGGCACGACCGGTATCGGCTCTTTGGTAATATCTGTGCCATATTTAAGACAGGTCGCATAAATATGTGGAAATCTTCCTTTGATGAATTCTGAGTCTTTATGGCTGATATCAAGCAAGACATGTTCGGCCTTGGTCTCTTTTAGTTCTTTATCAATTGCTCTGGCCACTATATCGCGCGGAGCCAGGTCTTTTAGTTGGTGAGCGTTTTCCATAAGGTAGCGACCATCGAGCGACAAAAGCCGGCCGCCTTCACCCCGGACTGCTTCGGAGATTAAGAATGTCGGCTGACCGGGCGCATACATGGCCGTCGGATGAAATTGCACGAATTCCAGATTAGCAATACAGGCTCCGGCCCTGTAGGCCATGGCGACCCCGTCGCCGGTTGCGATTGAAGGATTCGTATTGTGCCGGTAAACCTGACACAGACCACCTGTTGAAAGTAGCGTGACCGGCGACAGGAATAACTCGATTTCATTATTGCTGTCTCTAAGAACCAAAATACCTGAGCAAACCGTTTTGCCATTGTCTGATTCCGATATCAAGTCAAGTACGATGCTGTTTCGAAACATTTCTATATTGCCTGACAAGCTGCAGGCATTAAGAAGCGCTCTGTCAATTTCTTTGCCGGTTAAATCGCCGGCATGAACTACCCGCTGGACCGAATGTCCTCCCTCGCGAGTCAAATCAAGGCTGTCGTCAAGTCTGCTGAATTTTACGCCGTAACCGATTAGCTCATCGATGACACGCGGGCCATGCTCGACTACCTGCCGCACTACTTTTTCATTGCAAAGACCGCCGCCACAGCCAAGAGTATCTTTGATATGCAGCTCAAATGAATCTGTCTCGGAAAGAACTGCCGCAATGCCTCCCTGGGCACGGTTGGTGCTGGACTCTGCGGCCGACTTTTTGGTAACGATAGCAACTTTGGCGTCGGGCTTAAGAGAGACAACTTCCAGCGCATAGAACAGCCCGGCGATACCGCTGCCGACTACCACAAAATCAAAATGCCTTTCAATCAATTCAGTTTCTCCCCGGGCTTGATAAAAGAGAGCAGGTACTTGACCAGCTTTTCTTCTCCAGGATCCAAATCTATCTCCTGAGTAAGATAGTAAATATCGCGGCCAAAATCAAAATCTCTTATTTTAACCCAGTCTTTGGCCGTAGTCAGCAGCAGATCGGAGCCACAGCGGTCTGCCGATTCTTTTATTCTGTCTATTTCCCGGTCAGTGTATCTCTGATGGTCTGAAAATTCGAGCGCAAGATCAAGATTCGACGTCAAAGTCCGCAGCTGTCTTTCAAAGGCTCTGAAATTTCCTATGCCTGCAAAGGCAAAGACAGCCTTATCTTCGAGATACTTAACCGGCAGTTTTCGCTTAAGTCCGATTATCTCTTTAGGCTTAAAATTGGCCGTATATATTTTGGCTTCGGGAGCAAGTTTTTTTAAGCGCTTGCGAAGGGTCCCGATATCTCTGGCAAAATTGGCGCGGGTAATAATTATAACATCGGCCCGCTTAAGCGAACTGAGCGGCTCCCGCAAAACTCCATAAGGAAACAACTTTAAGTCTCTGGCTTTAATGGCACCGTCATAGGTTACAATATCAACCTCTCTGTCTAATCTGAAATGCTGAAAGCCGTCATCGACTAAAAGCAAATCAAGCTTGTAGTCTGAGTTCTGAGCATTCAGAGCCGCCTCTGATTTCGATTTGTCTACTGAAATTATTGCCTGCGGCAAAAGCTCAGCCAGCATTTTCACTTCGTCGCCGGTATCGTCAACAGACATCTCCGCCACCCGTCTGGCTTCTTTGACAAAAGAGATTTGATTTTTTCTGCCGTAGGCCGATGAGACAATGCCTACTTTCAGGCCTTCTTCTAAAAGAAACTCTGCCAGAGTAGCTATGATTGGTGTCTTGCCGGTGCCGCCGACAGACAAATTACCGATTGAAATAACCGGAATATTAACTTTGACTACTTTGCCTCTGGTCGCTTTAGCAAGCGCCAGACCAATTCGGTAAAACAGCGAGACAATCCACAGAACAAATGCCGGAATAATCAGCGGCGACATCCCTTGACGTCTCAGGATTTTTTTCCAGATTGACTCAAACATCACTCAGCCTTTGCAGAATATAGTCACCGGCAATTGAGGTGGCACTATGAGATAAATCATCGCTCTTCTTAATTGAAAAAGTTATCTCACCAGTAATAAATTTTTTGACCAGCTCTGTCATTTCAGTAACGTCTGCCACCAAGGCGCCATAATTATTTTCCAGAATATAATTTTTGGCTTCGATGACGTTACCTGTCGATTGCCCGAATAAAACCGGCGTTCCGGCCCAGACCGGTTCCAGCAGATTGTGTCCGCCAATATCGACTAAAGTACCTCCTACAAAAGCTAAGTTTGCGGCCAGATACAAATCGTTTAAACAGCCCATTTTATCTACCAGAATAAGCGAACTTTTTAAGTTCCTCTCACTATACAATCCGACAGAATCGCCATCGACAGACAAATCTTCCTGCAGCTGTTTAATTCTATCAATATGACGCGGAGCTAGCACCAGTTTGATTGGCAATGCCTCTGCCTTGAGAGTTCTGGCAAGTTCCAGCAGAAGCTGTTCTTCGCCCGGACGAGTAGAGCCGCAGACAAACAGAAAATCGCTTTCAGACGCTCCTAACCTGCTGCGAATTTCCTGAACGCGACCTGCCCTGCGAGGCAGCAGCGGTGCATCAAACTTCATATCACCGGCGACAATAACTTGTTCGTCTTTTGTACCGACACCAAAAAATTCGAAGCGGCTTTTGTCAGCTTCAGTTTTTAAAAATAACTTCTGATAGCGCCCCAAAATATCCCGGAACATTTTTCGCGCTATTTTATATTTCCTAAAAGCAGCATCAGACATACGGCCGTTTACAAGAACTATCTCGATATTACGCTTTGCAACTTCCCCAATCAAATTTGGCCAGATTTCCGTTTCAGTAATTACCATCATTTTTGGTTTTAGTGTTTCAAGCGTGCGACCCAGCGGCGAGGGATGGTCGAGCGGAAGAAAACCGGTCGCAACATTTTTGCCTGCAATTGTTCTGGCAACTTTTTGACCGGCTTCGGTCATTGTCGAAAGATAAATACGCAAATCAGGTTTATGGCTCAAAAGATAGTCTGTCAAATATGTGGCGACCTTTGTTTCACCGACCGACGAAGCATGTATCCAGATATCAACCGTGTTGTTGGTTTTAATCAGACCCAGCCGCCCGCGCCAGAGCTCACTGCCGGCTTTGGCACGAGAATGTCCATATACTCTGCAAAATAGATAAACAAGCGATGAAATCAGGCGATATATTAATTTCATTTACTATTACTGCAGGTACTCTCCGATAATTTTTGCAGCGCGCTGCGAGGCGCCTCGTCCGCCGAGGACTGACGGCAGACTATCTAACTTACTTTTTATAAAATCAAAGTGACTCTCGTTATTGTAAAGTTTTTCCAGTTCAAGAAACATTCGCTCCTCAGTCGCCTC
>JADFLZ010000151.1 GCA_022564135.1 Candidatus Zixiibacteriota bacterium | reverse complement strand
CCAGCAACTATCTTTGAATGAAGGTGGTCTAGGCAATATCAAAGAGGTAGTTTTCCGCATATCGGGTGCAGGCTCCTACGGAAAATTGAAATACGAGTCAGGAGTGCACCGAGTTCAACGGGTTCCCTCAACTGAGTCCAGCGGTAGGATACATACATCAACGGCCACGGTGGCCGTGTTGCCAGAGATGGAAGATAAAGAGTTTCACCTTGACTCGGGAGACATTAAGGTTGAGACTTTTCGCGCCAGCAGCCACGGCGGTCAAAATGTTCAGAAAGTTGAAAGCGCCGTGAGGCTGACTCACATTCCAACTGGGGCTACAGCTACTTGTCAAAGCGAAAGAAGTCAATTTCAAAACAAGGAAAAGGCTTTGGACTTACTTAGCCCACGTTGATCTATATCCTTATATGATTGAGCGATGGAGTGATGTTTATATGGGATTTATCAAATCCGAAGTATTTCGTAAAGAGCCGACAATGAAATTGAAATTTTTTGTAGCAATCATTCTTTTTATAATCTTGACATCGTCTAATTTTACTACTTCCACAGTAACTGGCAGCCTACCGAAGATGACTTGGCCGCCAGTCGATTTCCCATTCCCATCAAGCGAACAGCAGGATATAATGGTAATCCTGGAAAACCATGGTAACTTTCCATTCTCGTACGAAATTGTGGTAGAAGAAGTAAATCCCCAGTCCGGTTGGATAGGGGTGACGGGATTCAATTATTTCATTGAGGATGGAATTAACAATAGAGATACTGGTTACATAAATATAAATATCGACGGTTTACTTGATCCATGTACAGCTGTTCTGCTTACTGCCAGATTAATTTTGGTTGTTCCTGCCCATTCATTTGCGGACACTTTGCGCTACGGCATCATTATAGACTGCGATGATCCACATGTTTTCACAGACACTATCTCAACCGGTGTTGTCTCACTAGCAGTCGGTCATGATGCCAGGTTCGGATTGGGCGGTTTTGCAGGCAACGCAGGCTTAGGTATGGACTACTTCTATCACCCCAGTGAATGCGATACTGTCGATTCCATCCCGGGTAATACTAAAACATATTTATATGACGGCAGTATGATATTCGGCAATATTGTAAACGGCGATACAATTCTTTCAAACAGCATCTTTGGGCTGGGGCCCAGACATCCGAATTCAATTTACTCCCTTGAAATTGCACAGGTAGATACGACCGGGGAGGTCTTTAATTATTTGCGATTCCCTTCACTGAGCAATGCCGATACCACCATCGGGGCAAGTCTTACATATTATGCACCAAAGGTAACGACTACTTATGGTACTCAGGTCAATAAGACCTGGCATGCCGACCAGCAGTTTATTACCAAAGAATTCAAAATCTGGGCGATAGACGGTCAAGTGCACGAGGGCATGGTAGTCGGCGAAGTAATAGATTGGGACATACCGGCAGATTTAAAAGACGTTGGAGGTACGACCTCTGACAACGCCGGTGAAATGAATGCCAGCTTGAACCTGCTTTACTGCGTCGGCGCTGAGTACAACAATGATGACTTAGTTGAATGCCAGGATAACGACCTGCGCTATGGCGGCATGGCCTTTGGCTATACCAAGCAATACTTCGCAGATTCTAACAAATGGTTGATTACAGATACGATAGGTTACGGCGGTTATATCGAAGCTAACGCCCGGTATGTTTATTCTGGCTGGGACGTCAATGAGTTGTATTTTAATATGGAGACCGCCGTTGGATATTTTCCCTGGGTTCACGCTAATCCGGATTCTCAAGAGACCGATTTACACAGCGTTTTGACTTACACTTTTGGGCACGACCTTCTGCCGGGAGATACTTTGACTTTCTATTCGGTCATTGCAACTGTTCTAAACAATGAAGTAGAATCGCCCGGCGGACTGCGTATTGAGGAACTGGCCGAAAAAGGTCGGAATTTTATGACCTACTTCGGCTGCTGCCACGGCTTGCGTGGTGACTATAACTCTGATGGCAACCATAGTAACATTTTGGACTTAACCTACGCGATTGACCGAATGTTTCGTGGTGGACGACCACCGCTATGCTTAGGAGAAGGTGATGTTAATTCCGACCTTTCATCAGCGGACGTTCTCGATTTAACATTCATGGTAGATTATATATTCAGAGGCGGCCCGGCTCCAAAAAAATGCAGCGACGCGCCTGGCTAAGCAATAGAAAGTCATGAATGAAAGAGCTATTATGAAAAAGCGCTATTTTTTGGTAATCTTCCTCGCCATAATTTTCGCAGCATCGCCTTCGATAATCTTAACTGCCGCCGAAAAGCCGCCAGAAAAAAGAGATATTAATCCGATAATCCGGCAGATTGTGGATTACGCCCTGCCGGAGCTTGGCAATTACCCAGTAAAAAGGCCGATTAAGACGACCGGAAAAGGGATAGCTTCGCTGGGTGCAAGTTCATTTTCAAGCTCGCCGGGAGTGACAATCGGCAATACTTATTATGATTATCAGCATAATAACACCACCGGCCGTATGGTGGGAATCGGCCACAATATTTCAGGCTCGGATACATCCACCTACATTCATTTCACCTGGATGGACCTGCCGGGTCCTGATCTATCCGTTGGCAGAACTGCAGCTTACGTTTACGCTTCAGTTGGTACGGGAGCACTGGGCGGTAATGTTGCTCTCACCTCTCCGCCTGAATATGCAGGTTATTTCAATCTCGATGTTTCATTGGACAATAGAGCGATTATTTCTGGGCATTACACTCCAGACGGCAACTCAGATAACTATTCCGCTACAGTCTGGTATGACAGCGCAGCATTGGCAGCCAATTTCAATTTGAGGGCCAGTGTAGATCTTGTTCTCTCGTATTGGGCGAATCCATATATTGGAAGAGACCGTAATACTATCTGGCCGCATCTGGCATTTCAAACCAGACCCGACGGTAACCATATAACGCACCTGGCAGCAGTAACATTCGCCGGGGGGGGCGGCCCGCATATTCTATATTACTATCGTAAGGAAGGGCAAGCCGATAGTTCGTTAGCGGATGGTTCTTTGTCTAGCTGTTTTATACCAGGGGAGATTGACCCACAAATTGATGGTTGGGACTGTTCCTGGGTCTATGACACCGCCTGGGCTACTGTGGCGCTTGTTACGGCTTCTAAGAAATCAGGCAAAGTCGCACTGGGCTGGACGGCTAATTTACCTGAACCGGGCTGCGATACCTGCTCCATCAATACTAGTTTGGGGTCATTGCGAAACAGGAATTTCAATGACCTCTATTATCAATCCTCAGATGACTATGGCATTAGCTGGAATCCACGAGTCAACGTAACTCATTTTGATACTCTTAGCGAACGCTGGGGACCATACAACGATATCACTATGCTCTGGACCGGTGATTCCCCCAGCGAAGAGCTGCATATCGCCTGGGTGGCGACAGATATACAGCGCTATTTGTCAGAAGGATTTCTAGGATTCGGTTCGAGAATTTATCATTGGGCAGAATCTTTTCCTGGTCAGGGTTTAGGGAAACGTGTGGCCGTTCATCTAAACCAGGACCCGATTATGTGCCAGCCTATCCCGTTCAATTTGCTTTTGGCCAAACCGCAGTTATCGCAGTGTAACGATAACCTCTATATCTTGTTTGCTGACCTCTGGGATGGCCACAACGGCGACCCGGCCAATCCCGACTGCTCACAGAGAGGATATGACGGTAGCTTTCTTGGTTCGGTCAACGGCGAGCTGATGGTATCAATCTCGGACAACAATGGCATAAGCTGGGACTTGCCACATAATTTGACAAATTCTTTTACCCCCGGGTGCGATTCTGCCACCGGAGCGGTCGGCCAATGTGAATCCGACCATTTTGCTTCGATGGCGCCCTACGGATTTGTGACAACTGCTTCTGACGGAGCAGTGTCCGGTGCCACGATTATACCTCGTCCCGTCTCTTACCCCAACACGGTCGGAGCATCATGGCTGCCGGTTATGTACATTAACGACAGAGACCCCGGCACGGTCATATTTGACAATTCCACCTGGCAGAACAACCCGGTCAAATTTTTCTATATGGCCTGTGTGGCACCTGATCAGATAGTTATTGGACCCGGCTCTGGCTGGCCTATTAATGAAATCGGCTGGCCAACTTTTACCCCTCGCGGTGTGCAATTGGATATAGCGATATTATTGGAAAATACTACTAACGAACCGGTGACTTATAGCATCGAAATTGAAGAATTATCCGGCCCGGCAGGCTGGCTGGGAGTGTCTGGTTTCAGCTTTTATATCCCCAATGGAGCCGGCAATACTGACACCGGCTCTATAAATCTCAATGTCGGCGGTATAATTAATGACCCTCTTTATTCAACTCAAATTGTTGAAGGTCGGCTAATTCTTAATATGAGCAGTATTGCTCTGGTAGATACTCTACCAATTACTCTCATTGTAACAGACACCATTTTCGATTGTTTTTTTGATACGATTACGACAGGTGTCATTTCTCTGGCAGTTGGCTGTGGTGCTCAGTTTGGCTTGGGTGGCGGTGGCGGCGCTGCAGGAGTCAGGATGGATTATTTCTATCACCCCAATGAGTGCGATACGGTTGACTCAATTCCCGGCAATACCGAAGTTTATTTATACGACGGTAGCCTTATCTTTGGGAATATTGTCAACGGAGATACGATACTTTCTAACAGTATTTTCAGCCAGGGATCCGGACAGCCAACTTCAATTTATTTACTATCCGGACCGGAAATTGACACAACCGGAGAGGTTTATAATTACTACAGACTGCCCTTACTGAGCAATGCTGATACCACTATCGGGGCCAGCCTTACATTCTATGCGCCAAAGGTAACGACGACTTATGGTACTCAGGCCAATAAGACCTGGCATGCCGACCAGCAGTTTATTACCAAAGAATTCAAAATCTGGGCGATAGACAGCCTGGTGCACGAAGGCATGGTAGTCGGCGAAGTTATCGACTGGGACATACCGGCAGATATAAGAGATTCGGGCGGAACATCTTCGGATAACACAGGCAAAGTCAATAGCTCACTCAATCTGCTTTACTGTTATGGTGCGGAGTATAACAACGATGATTCTGTAGAATGTCAGGATAACGACCTGCGCTATGGCGGAATGGCTTATGGATATATGAAGCAATACTTCGCAGATTCTAATAAGTGGTTGATTACAAATACTGGTTTATACGGTGGCTATCACGAAGCTAATGCCAGGTATGTTTACACCGGCTGGGATGACAATGAACTGTATGCAAATATGGAAGCAGCTGCCGGACTTGTACAATGGACGTACTCTAATCCGGATTCTCAGTACACAGACCTGCACAGTGTATTGACCTATGTATTTGGACATGACCTTATGCCGGGAGACACTTTAGCTTTTTATTCAGTTATTGCAACTGTTCTAAACGAAGAAGTAGAGTCGCCCGGCCCGGGACTGCGTATTGAAGAACTGGCCGAAAGAGGCCGGAATTTTATGACCTACTTCGGCTGCTGCCACGGCTTGCGCGGTGACTTAAATTCCGATGGAAACGATGCCAACATATTGGATTTGACCAACTGCGTTGACCGCATATTCAGAGGTGGCACAGCGCCTACTTGTTTAGGTGAGTCCGATGTCAATGCCGACGGTTCACCCTTGGATGTTCTCGATTTAACTTTCCTGGTAAACTATATATTCCGCAGCGGAATAGCGCCATATGCTTGCAGCGACGCGCCCTGCAATACACCCGGATGTCATAATTGAAAGAGCTATTATGAAAAAGCGATATTTTTTCGTAATCTTCCTCACCTATATTCTGACTATACCGCTTTCGGCCGATATTGAGTCCGCTCAAAAGCCGTCAGAAAAAAAGGATATTAACCCGAGAATCCGGCAGATCATAGATTACGCCCTGCCGAAACTTGG
>JADFLZ010000150.1 GCA_022564135.1 Candidatus Zixiibacteriota bacterium | reverse complement strand
TAATTGTCGAGGCAATTAGACCTACAAAGAAAAATACTTCAAATACTCCAGAATGCAAAAATTCATTAATTTGGCGAGGAAAGGAGTCGCTATTACTTCGGTATCCAACGTAAAAACTGCTAAATGCGTAGGCAACGCAGCCGTGAAATCGAGGCATCCATTTATCTCTAAGCTGTTCGTCAATATTCATTTGATTTCTTATCTTCTCTTTCTTCAATCAACTTAACTATATCTTCTAAGCTCCACAGCCTATTTGTTACAACTGCTTACATTGCTGGAGTAATCCTTAAAATTTGGACGAAAATTAACGATTTTCTACTTTTGCGGGCAGGCTATGTCCTAAATATCAATTCTATTTCTTGGATAATTCCAATAATCCGTTATACTTAAAGACCAAAATGAATGATGATTCTATATTATCTGAAGATGTCAGCGACAGTCCGCCAGGGACTTACCTAACCGCATATTTGGCAACTTATTCTAAAAACACGTCAATCGGAAATGATCGAGCCAGGGTAATTTTCTGCTTGAAAGCGAGGTATCAAAACTCAAAATGACAGAGTTAATTATAATTGTAGCAGCGGTGATAATCGTCTCTGCTATCTGTTCGGTGATGGAGGCAATCCTCTATGCCGTACCTCTCAGCCATATCGAGGCGATGGCAGCACAGGGCAAAAAAAGCGCCAAGATACTGCAAAAACTAAGGCAGCGCATAGATCAGCCGATTACCGCTATCTTAACATTAAACACCTTCGCCAATACAGCCGGTGCCGCTTTTGCCGGCGCTATCGCAGCCAATGTCTTAGGAAACGCCTGGATGGGTCTGTTTTTGGGGCTTCTGACACTGGGTATTTTGCTTCTTTCAGAAATTATCCCGAAAACAATCGGGGTGGTTTATTCGCGGCAGCTGTCTACTATTATCGCCCGGCCATTACTGGTCTTAGTCTGGGTTTTAAAACCTTTTGTATGGCTGGCAAGTCTTATGACAGCGGTTATCGCCCGGGGAGCGGAGCACGAAAAAATCTCACAGGAAGAAATAATTGTAATGGCCAGAATGAGCCTGCGCAAAGGCGAAATCGAAAGCTCAGAAATGCAGGTTATCCAGAACATTCTTTCGCTGGAAGATAAGACAGTACAGGGAGTGATGACTCCCCGAACTGTTGTCTTTGTATTGGCAGCCAAAAAGACTGTAAAAGAGGCCCAGTCCCGTGAAGAACTTCTGACACACAGCCGGATTCCTGTCTTTTTTGATAACAGCGAAGACATCGAAGGTATAGTCCACCGCCGTGATATCTTAAACGCTGTGGCAAAAGATGAAATTCACCTGAAACTTGAAGAGCTGATGAAACCGGTGCACTTTGTTCTTGAAAAAGACCGCCTCGACAAAGTGCTCAAAATGTTCCTGGACAGGTCTGAGCATCTGTTCATTGTCATTGATGAGTTTGGCGGACTGGCCGGTGTCATAACTTTAGAAGATGTGCTCGAAGAGATTCTGGGCCGGGAGATTGTAGATGAATTTGACCAGGTGACCGATATGCGAGAATTGGCACAGCGCCGGCGCCAGGAGTTGATTCGCAAGGCGCAAAATCTGCCACCGATTAGAAGAGACCGCAGCAGGTAGAAAAAAAGGCTGTTTTTTCCATAAAATTTATGGCTTAATAGCCAAGAAGTAGCTATATATAGGCAAAATTGATAACTCGTATAAACTAAAACAAACACCTCAGCTTCTTTCAAGGGAGTAGTAGAATGAAAAAGCAAGTTATCATCCTGGCCGCTTTGACCGCTTTTTTTCTGGCTGGTTGCACTGAAGAAAAACTTTCTCCGGTCAGTTCGGAAAACAACACGCCACAAGCTGAAAACTTTCCAGCCGACGTTAGTATTCTTCTCGAACAGTACACAGTAGAAGAAGAAATTGACATTTCAGAAATTGGCCAGCTGCCGGACAACTTTGATAATTCGATGCTGTCAGATTCTCTGTACGATTTCTACATCGTAACATTTTTGTGGGGGAAGCTTCCGCATACTTCATCTCCGACTGATTTGATTACCGACTGGAGCGGTTCACTAGCTGTCAACGGACCATCCAAAGTTTTCGCCCTGCATCCGATTGATTTTGAGCCCAACCAGGACTCTCTGATACCTGAGGACAATCCCCATGGGGAGAAATGGGCTTCATCGACCCAAAACGATTTTGATGGCGTTTTGTTTTTAGTTCTATTCGATAAACTTACGCCTACTTTTGCCCCTCAAATTCTAACTTTTGATACAGAACCTGTCACCCTGCAATTTAATTTTAATCAACTGGTACATATGCGGGCATTTTACCGAATCGACAGTGTCAATTCTGTTGCTGTTATTTCTCAAAAAATACGGCCGAGAGTCTGTCCCGAAGGTTACTTTACAGGTAGATGGATAAAGGCTGACAGCTCGCAAAGTAAGGGTCTTTTTGAAGGTCTTTGGTATACTCATTCAGGAGATACAGTCGGCTACCTTAGCGGCAGATTCTGGACCAATGACGAGGGGCATGGCCTCTTGGAAGGCGCAGTTTCAGGATACTATACTGACCAGGTAATTGCAAAATTGCACGGCAAATGGGTCTATGACGATTCCAGATTGTGCCCCATTTGCGGCACGGGACACGGCCAGTTCAAAGGACGCTTTAAGTTCTTAGAGCATGACGCAGACGGTTATTTCAGAGGAGAATTCGGCAATTTCGAATTGCCGCCAAATGACCGCATCATGCCGTTTCACGGCAGGTGGCACCTTGACTGTGTCGACATTGTGACAGATGACTTTCCGGGTGACAATTAGTCTTTGCTGAGCACCAGCTGAATTGATAAATAAAAAAGCCCGCTCTCTGGCGGGCTTTTCGTTTGACTTTCAGACGGAACTAATAACTCAATCATTTCGTTAAAGATACAAATGATATTAACCCGTAAAATTAAATTCAATTGCCGACTTATCTCACTGCTGGTAATCATATTATCAGTAACTGTTTCTAATGCCAGCGCCCAGCAAGCCAGCTCAGGCATTTTAGGAAAACCTGCACCAGTCTGGGTCGTCGATAACTGGACTAACTTAGCGGACGATATTGAGTCTATTGATGTCAGCGATTATGATGGTAAAGTTTTGTATCTCTACTTTTTTCAGTCCTGGTGCCCCGGCTGTCACAAGTACGGTTTCCCGACACTTCAAAAATTGATAGCCTCTTATAAAAATAATAAGAACATCGAATTTGTAGCTATTCAGACAACTTTTGAGGGTTTCCATACCAACACTTTCGAAAGCGCCCAGCGGACAGCCAGGCAATATGAACTTGATATTCCAATCGGTCACAGCGGCACAGCCGGAGTTCGCTCACAACTGATGCGCGACTACCGCAGCGGCGGCACTCCCTGGACAATTATAATTGACCAGGCAGGTATCATACGATATAACGATTTTCATATTCAGGTTGACCATGCTATAGATTTGATTGATAATCTAATTCTCACCGAGGATACACAAGTGGAAAAGATAACTATTACAATGCCCGTTTCGCGTGATGGCAGCGATATGATTGGCAAGAAGTTTGATATTTCAAAACTTCAATTTCCGGACACAGCAAGTCCGTTTGAGCTTAAAGGAAAAGTGTCACTTATCCGCTGGTGGACAGACACCTGTCCGTTCTGCTCGGCCTCACTTCCGGCAATCGAACAGTTAGTCAATCAAATTGACGATGACGCTTTTCAAACGCTGGCAGTCTACCATCCCAAACCGCCCCGGCCGGTTGAGGCTGAATATATCTTAAGCGCTGCCAGAACACTCGGCTATACCGGCAGCATTGCGATAGATATAAACTGGGACGTACTTAATAACAATTATCTTTCTACAGGTGACAGAACAGCGACCAGTGTCAGTTTTATACTCGACCAGCAGGGAATTGTCAGATTTGTGCATCCCGGCCCGGAATTTCAAAAGAGCGATGACACTGACAAGACTCAGGAAAATAAAGATTACCAAGACATAAAATCAGCTATAGAATTTTTACTTAAAGAGTAATCCTAAATACCCATCCGCCGGAAATAATCTTTTAGTGCCTCGATTACTTTACGCGACAAAAGCAGCGTTGATATAAGTGTCGGCACAGCCATAAATGCAAAGCAGGTATCAATTATATTTATGACAGTATTTTCTGTCAAATAGGCCGCCACCGGCAGCGTTAACAGATAGGGATAAATATAGTACTGCCCGATTTTATTACCGAAAAGATATTTGGCGCATTTTAAGCCGTAGTACGAATAAGAAATCATGGTAGATATCGCAAACAGTGAAACTACCAGTATCAAAATAGGTTTGCCAAAGCCCGGCATGGCAGTTGCAAAAGCGTTGGCTGTCATCACTACCCCATCGCTTTCTGTCCCGACACCGGTACTTAATATTACCAGAGCTGTCAGCGTGCAGACGATATTAGTATCAATGAACGGGCCCATCATGGCTACCAATCCTTCGCGAACAGGCTCTTTGGTTTTGGCGGCACCATGCGCCATCGGGGCGGTGCCGATTCCGGCTTCGTTTGAAAATGCTGCACGTTTTATGCCGGTTACTAAAACTTTGCTGAAAGCAACTCCGGCCGCGCCGCCGATTACTGCTTCCTGACCAAAGGCGGATTTGACTATCATCAGCAGAATTTCCGGCACCATTGAAACGTTTAACAAAACTATATATAGCGCCGCCACAAAATAAAGTATAGCCATCGCCGGTACCAGTCGTGCGGTTACTTTGCCAACCCGGACTATGCCGCCGAGAATAACAATGCCGACAATTATCATAGAAACTACGCCGATGCCAATTCTAATAGAAGTATCATCACCGGCTACTATGGCCGCTAACTGATTGACCTGATAAAGCGCCAGACATCCGACCATACCGCAGACAGCAAAAACAATTGCCAATGGTTTAAAGGCTTTGCCAAGACCGACCTCGATAAAATACATCGGTCCGCCCTGTTCGATGCCGTCTTCGTCTTTTTTGCGATACATGCACGACAGGGTACAGGTAAAAAACTTGGTGGCCATGCCGATTAAGCCCGCTATCCACATCCAGAAAATCGCACCGGGACCACCAACTGAAATCGCCAGCGCCACTCCCGCGATATTGCCCATGCCGATAGTAGCCGAAAGCGCCGAAGTTAAGGCTTGAAAATGGGTAATCTCGCCCGGGTCATCAGGGTTGTCGTATTTGCCGCGCAATATATCAATGGCGTGACGAAGCGCCCGAAACGGCAGGAATTTTGAACTGATTGTAAAATATAAACCGGATGACACTAATAGAACTACCAGCGGTAAGCCCCAGGCGATGTCAACTGCACTTGACCAGAAATCTGCGAATGCCTGCAAATAATATCCTTTTTATCGTTAACCGGTTAGATTGACAATGCAATAGTTTACTAAAGTTTTTGAGTCAGGACAACCGGAAATTTTCATTGAAGCTGATGTCGTTAGGACATCATATTTGAGAGGACAATTTAAAAATCCGTCATTCCCGCTTTAGTCCCGCGAAGCTAGGGGCGTCTGCGGGAATCCAGCCGTTCCATATTCGAGATGATATTTGCTTCATGCTTCTTTTCTTGACTGAGAAAGCAAATGCGCGAAAACTTTAGCGAATCTGCTTTTATAACCTGCTGGATCCCGGAACAAGTCCGGGATGACAAATTAGAAAACCGATGGCAAAGGCTGAATATATTCAGCCCCTACCCAATTCACCTACTTCTCCTCAGCCAGCTTCTTCCTGAGCGCTTTATACTTATTCAGATACTCGAGCAGCCTGCTCTCGCGGCCGACATCTTTGGGACTATAGTACTCGCGGCCTTTTAATTCGTCAGGGAAATATTGCTGGTCGGTGACAGCGTCTTTGTATTCATGCGCGTACTTATAATCTTTGC
>JADFLZ010000149.1 GCA_022564135.1 Candidatus Zixiibacteriota bacterium | reverse complement strand
CTTCTGATATTCCCATTGCACCTCGACTCCCGCCATAGATGCGAACATAAAACCAAGGGGACAGGTTATCTGAGGTATAGTATCGCCGTAGATAATCTGATAACTGTTGCCGCTGGTGGTCATGGCATAGAAACAATTACCGCTAACTATTTCGTCTCCTTCTATCATATACATATAGTAAGGAATATGGGCATTGCAAAAGTCTGTGCGGTCAAAGAGATTAAAGGGAGCTGTTCCGGTAATGAAGCTTCTGCCCATATCAAACCAGAGGGACAATGCAGTTACCACCGGGTAAGGTCTATACAAAACCGAACCTCCATCCATAAAGGCGTCGCTGTCATTAACTATTTTCCCTGCCGCTATTAACGTATCAAGCACGTCCCAATAAGAATCTAAGTTAATAGATAATTTGCCGCTGATTTTCTCTGCGATTTCTACTGCCAGTTTATTGCTTTCTGCTGCTTCAGATTTGCTGATTGTCGGAACCATCGACCTGTACCCGCTGCCATCTTTCCGATAAAAGCCTCTGGTAGACATATACTCCAGATGGTCAATTACAAAAGAGCTGTCACAACCGGCTAACTTTGCAATTTCTCCGGCGCTCTTGTTTTCTGAAACCAAAAATGGCATTATTCTGGCGAAATCATAGTCAAGGTCCATGTGTCGTCCTACCATAGGCGGCAATGTCACCTTTTTCTGCAGGTACGGCTTTATGCCGGCTGGAGGTTTAATAGTGTAAGAGCCGGTGTCATTAAAGAACATCTGGTAGTCGAGAAGTTCGTCCAGAGTATCTATCACATGATAAAGCGAGAGCTTATAACTAAATTCACCATAATTGCCGGGCACCCAGAACATCGCCTGCATTGAGACAGTATCATTTGCGTAAAGCGGATAATTAGCAACCAGTTTTCTTTCCGGTGAATATTTTTCGCCCTTACAAATAACATTGGTAACCACTGTTACAAACTGAATGTATTCTTCAGTATTTATTATTTCCAGCGGCACGTAATGCCTGCCCCAGCCAAGACTCTCCAGGTCATATTCAGAAACATCATATTTTAAAACTTCTGACTCTTGAGCAGATCCCGAGCCGGCATCTGCAAAAACGAGCAATAGCAACAGTGTTATTAATCTAAATTTGCGCACTTACTCTATCCTTTTCGAATTTCCTGGCAGCTAATTGACCACAGGCGGCATCAATATCCATGCCTCTGCTTTTGCGGACAGTCACTGCCTTGACTTTTTGATTTAATTCTTTGCCGAACCAGTTGATTTTGTCATCAGAGGGACGTTTAAAATCAAGACCCGGCACCGGGTTGTAGGCTATCACATTTATTTTACACCGCAGCCCCCTGACCAGACGACTCAAATCTTCAACATCCTGTTTAGTGTCGTTAAATCCAGCAAATAAAATATACTCGAATGTCACCGGAAGATTCGAACTGTCGGCGTACAGCCGGACGGCTTTCATGAGCTTATCAAGTTTGAACGTTTTGGCGATAGGCATTATGACCTGGCGTTTCTGCTGAGTTGCAGCATGCAAAGAAAGAGCCAGACGAACACCGACTTTTTCTTCAGCCAGTTTTATGATTTTTGGAGTTATGCCGGATGTAGAAAGAACAATTTTTTTGGGGCTGATGTTTAAGCCTGTTTCGTCTGTCATAATTCTGATAGCGTCTATTACGTTCTTAAAATTTAAGAGCGGCTCGCCCATGCCCATCATAACGACATTGGAAAAAGCCGAGGGGCCGTACTTGTCGCGCAGGAACATAAGCTGTCCGACAATTTCGCCAGCTGTCAAATCACGCAAAAGCCCCATAGTTCCGGTAGCGCAAAAGAAACAACCAACTGCGCAGCCTGCCTGAGATGATATACAGGCAGTATTTCGTCCTGAGCTTGTCGAAGGGCTGCGGTCTTCTTCCTCGCTGGGGATAACTACAGTTTCGATAGGCTTGTTATCATCGAGTCTGAAAAGAAACTTTTCGGTGCCGTCTACAGATATTCTATGATCTTCGGGATTAAGTCCGTTAATCTCGAAATTTTCAGCAAGTTTATCTCTTAGTTCTTTGGATAGGTCAGTCATCAGTTCGAAATCGTACTGCCTGACGCTGTAGAGCCATTTGAACAGCTGCCGGCCATGAAACCGCTTCTCCCCCATCTTCTGCAGCCGGGTTTCGAGCTCTGATTTGGAAAGGCCTGTTAGATTAAGCTTTGACATCGCCCTTGAATTTATCAAATATCGTGGATTTGGCAAGGAGGATTATTCCTGCCAGATTTGGCCAAAATCTCATCACCCTGAACGGGGTATAGTCACCCTGAGCGGGGCACAATCAGCCTGAGCCGATTCTAGTCACCCTGAGCTTGTCGAAGGGCCACGTCCTGAGCGTACGAAGTCCCGTGGGAGCCGAAGGATTACCATTTGCTGTTTTATCGGACAACTCCCTAGCTGTGCTGTCGGACGCCCCCGTCCGACAGTTCCGCCATCTCAAACTACTTTATTGACTGTTTAGACCGAAAGAGATATTATGCCTGCCAGAATTCGGGGTGTGGCGCAGTCCGGTAGCGCGCTTGCTTTGGGAGCAAGATGTCGGAGGTTCGAATCCTCTCACCCCGATTTTTGTACTCTAATTGGAATCTTCTATCAAGAGTAAATCAACTAGCTGGCTTATCGCTCTCCGGCTCTTCTTTTTCGTCGTAGCGGGAAATGACAAATTGCTTGAGCTTTTTATCTATCAGAGCCACAATCGGACCTTTCATCCGCTTTTTCACCTGGTGGCGCTGTCCTAATACTGTGAATTTGGTGCCGGTATAAACCTGTTCTTCTATACGTATGCAGTCGGTCTGCTCGGACTTGGCCTGATTTTCTGACGTCGGTGATTCTGCTGAATCTTCTGTCTCTGAGTCATCTGATTTATCTGTTTTTCTTATCTCAAGTAGAGTTAAAACATTTTTGTCATTTCCGGCAATATCGGCAGTGATATTTGTACCTGCTATTATTTCACCGCCGACAATCCTGCCTCCACAGTAAACTTCACCTCCGGCCTTTACTTTGCATCTGACAATTTCAACTTCAGAGGCTACATCGCCGCCAGCTTCAAGAACCGTATTCATAATGTACTTTGCTTTTACTCCGCCCTTGACGCTTATCTTTTTGTCTTCACGGCTGTTAATTCCGCCGTTGACTATTAAATCCCCGCCGCTGGTGATGTTGCATGCCCCGATTACGCCGGTTACAAGTATAGTTTTGGTGGCCTCGACGTTATACTCTGAATCTACATCACCCCGGATAATAATATCACCCTCGTGTTTGATATTACCGGTCTTGCAGCCTACATCACCGTCAATGCTGAAGACTTCCTGAATCTCAAGGCTGGCACCGGGCATCCTTAAACGACCTGAGACGGCGGCGCGGTATCCGCTTACTTCTTCGTCCCAGCGGAGGTTGGGACCAACTTTTATCTCCGCTTTAGCCGGAGGATTCACTTTGATCAGCTTGCCATATACATCAATACCGTCCTCACCTGGCGTTGGGGGGATGATTTTTATAATCAGGTCATCTTCCAGCACAACAGGGCTGGCGACCTTTTCGCGGAAATCTATTTTGTTTGTGGTCAGGTCAATTTTGTAGCCTTCGGCAAAATAGTCTTTTGACCATACTAAGCGGCCGTCGACAGGCATCACAGATGACTTGCCTCTGACGATTACAATTTCCTGCATTTGATCACCGTCATATTTGGTTTCTTTTAGTCTGGTTTGAATTAATTCTAATTCGGGTAGATTGTCGATACCCATCTCGGTCAATTTTTCGATAATTTTATCGGCGGTATCAGCAGCAGCGGCTGTTAAGGCGTCGATTGAAAGAACGACTTCCAGCTTATCTTCGGAAATTTTTAGTTCAAAGTCTGTTGCTGTGGTCGGCTCTGTGATGTTTACTTCGTTTTCCATTTTTTACAGCAGCGCGGTTTTTGGAATCAGTTGATAATTTCACCGCGGTCTGCTCTCTCCAAAATGTCTATAAAAGGCTGCTTTTTCTGACAGCCTTCAAGTGTACTTCTTTATCGGCTTGAATGCAGAAATCCTTGAGTATCGCAAATTGGCTCAACCACTCAGAAAACCGGCTAAGTCGCTAAGTTTTAATTGCCTATGAGACCTGATTCGAGTAATTTGCTAAGGGAAGAAACAAACTATGTTTGTGCCCCCGTAGCTCATTTGGATAGAGCATCTGCCTTCTAAGCAGAGGGTAACAGGTTCGAATCCTGTCGGGGGTATATGTATATATCTGTCTTATTTACAACTACTTATAGATTAACCCTGAGTGGACTTTAGAACTTTTGATAATCGTACCTTGACAAACCACACTATTTTGTACAAATTAAGGTGCAGCATTTATTATTGTAAGTCTATTGGGCTACTGATTTTTCATCAAGATTCGCCCTTTGTAGCCTGATATAGGATTTTAGGTCCGGTTCTGAGAAAGAGAACAAAAATGAAACGCTATTCATTCTTTCTTGCCTTAGCAGCAATGCTGGTTCTTTCATTTGGGAAAGCTAATGCCACAATTCATACTATCGGCCTCGCAGGGACTAATTTCACACCTGACTCAACTCTTGTGAACCCTGGTGACACCGTAAGGTGGACGTGGGTTTCGGGCACGCATACTACCACTTCAGGTACTGGGGCAATGGACCCTAATGCAGGTACCTTGTGGGATCAGCCAATTAGTTCTGCGAGCCCGACTCTTGATCGTGTATTTACCGCCCCAGGATCGTTCCCCTACTTCTGTCGTCCCCACGAGTTCTTCGGGATGAACGGCACAATATTTGTGCAGGTTTGCTGTGTCGGAAATCGTGGTGACGTTAACGGCGACGGTACCGATGCCAACATTCTGGACCTGACTTACCTGGTTGACCGGATATTCCGAGGAGGGCCTTCAGCTGTTTGTGATGAGGAAGCTGATTTGAATTCTGATGGCACACCATCAAACATTCTTGATTTGACTTTCTTGGTCGACAGAATCTTCCGCGGCGGTGTTCCAGCAGGCCCGTGCTAAAAGTGAGATTGGACTTTATGGGTCCTTACAGTCAAACGGCTCGCAAAAAGTACTCCACCACCGGCTGGAAAGTTCTAAGATCGTCCTGTCGGGGGTATATCTATATATCTATCTTATTACCAACGACTTGTATATCAACCCTAAACGGGCTTTAGAACTTTTGTTTAATGCGCCTTGACAAAAAGACTTTTCTCCCTAAATTGGAGTGTAAATTCTTTTATTACAAATCTATTGGGCTGCTGATATTTCATCAAGAATTACACCTTTGCAGCCTGCAATAGAGTATTAGGTCAGCCTCAGAAAGAGGTCATATTATGAATTTCTCTAAACTTTATTTCGCTCTATCCATTATGATGTTCATTGTGGCTGTTTCAACGGCCCAATCAGCCACAATTCACGTCCCGGCAGACCTGCCAACTATTCAAGCCGGAATTGATGCCGCGATTGCGGGCGATACTGTCTTGGTGGCAGATGGCACCTACACTGGCCCCGGCAACCGGGATATTGATTTCGGTGGCAAAGGCATTGTCCTCAAATCCGAAAACGGTACGGGTGTTACTATAATAGATTGTGAAGGTAGTGAATCAAACCAACACCGAGGGTTTTACTTCCACAGCGGTGAGGATTCTACGGCTGTGGTTGATGGGTTTACAATTCAGGGAGGTTATGCGGATTATGGCGGCGGCATTAACTGTGATTCATCTTCATCTCCTAAAAGAATAAACAACCCCATCAGCGGAAATTCGGCCGGCGGCAACGGCGGCGGGATTTATTGCATTGCTTCCAGTCCCACCATCAGCAACAACACAATCAGCGGAAATACAACCCCCTGCAGCGAAGATGCCAGCGTTGGCAACGGCGGCGGGATTTATTGCGTGTCTAATTCCAATCCTA